>DASRBN010000042.1 GCA_035653615.1 Ktedonobacteraceae bacterium
AAGCTTTTAGCCGTATCCGTGGGTATTTGTCCACGTTGCGCAAACAAGGGCTTCCTCTCTTGTCGGCTTTGCAGACCACGCTCTCTGGTCATCCGCTTCTTCCCTCTTTTGAGGCAACTTGAGCGAACCTAGGCAGTTACGTTTCCAGTCGCGCTAACAGTCAGAAACATAATGAAATTTGGATACGTTTCGCCTGTTAAGTGGTGATTTGTATAGTGGCAAACAACACAACCAACCTGGTCGGTGTAATACGCTGTATCAGTATCCTGCCATGAAATTTCGAATTCGTCGTAGAGAGTAGATGGACCGGTTCCATATGAACCCTCACAACCATTGGTAACGAGCATTTTCTGATTAACATTCGTAACGACACCGGGACCACCACAAGTACTATATGTAGAACCTGAGAGTAATATTTCATTAGGTCCATCATATGATATACCCGCAGCTTCAGAGAGACAGGGGGAAGTATAAACAAATTGATGGGGGTGCTTGGCGTGAGGGTGTGGCTTGGTAGTTGCAAGGGCGGATGATACTCCCGTGAAATCCAGAGGAAGTGTAACAATGCATGCTAGTAGTAAAGCGAACAAAAAGCTCTTCATGATAGTGCGAGTAGTTTTGAACATTAGAGTTTCCTTTCTTTGTGTCCACAGGGTGTGGCGTGTAAATGTTTAAGGTTTCCCGGCAAAAATGCAGGCTAGATGAGCGGCAAGGGTTAAGTTTAAAGATTGCTCTACACCTTACCCGTTCTGCTAAGCAGAGCCAATAGGCAAAGGATACTTGAAAATTCTACGAAAAAGAAGAGGAAAAAAGCCCCTCTGAGGGGAAAAAGCCCCCCAAAAAAGAGGATGTATTGGGGAAGCAATCAAGCAAATAGGCAGAAAAGGCAAAACAAAGATCAAGACTGGGCAGCGAGGAGTAAATAGCCATATCTCGAAACACGATGTATACTCAGTCCTGCAAGCTGCAATTTATTGCGAATCTTATCAATATGCTTATTCAGTCTCTTTTGAGTACTTCGATCTAATTCACAAGAAAACGCTTCTCGGGCAAGTTGAGAATCCGCTACAGGGTGCCCACTCAGCAGGGATAGAAGCAACTGATACTCGATAGGAGTAAACTTTATTATAAGTGAGTCTACAATCAGGATCCCACTCTCATCATTCCGGTAAATGCGACGTGTTCCAATGGAGGGGCAAGAAACAAGCTCCGATGATATAAGGCACTCTCTCATCATAATAAATTTCAAATTCCGGGTCGACGAAAACCAGCTTGCTCTCTGCATCAACGGGCGAGCTTAAGGCTCTAATCAGTAGGGTTCGTGCGTATGCAAGAGAGAAGAAAAGTTGAAAGTTATAGATTCACTTTCTTAAACGAAAGGTTATATGGCTGTATTTATCATAATATACTTATCGGGTGATTGTCAATGGTATTTCTATTAAAATAAGAAAATCTAGAAATCTTGTTCAGGACAAGCATAAAAAATTTCTCTGAACTTTTGTAACATACTCGTGGATATATGGTGGTTAAGGAGAAGTTCCAGATGCTAAATTGACGAATTTTTTCCGGGAGGTGAAGAACTGGCACGATATTTACCTATTCTTCCTGCTTTGACCTAACGTGAGAGCAGTTCTGTATGTAATCAGCCTGGTCCCTCTATTCTAAAGGGAAGTTAGACGTATTGGTCATGGTACGGCCAGGGGCTGTGTCTCTTTTCCCGTAAATACCGGTGGCAATGGCTTGCGCCGGCGTAGCTGGAACCAGTTGAAGAGATAGGCGAGGGTCAATAGCAGAAGTAGCCCGTCACGCAAGGCAACCGCCGGAATGAATCCCGGGACATAAGGTGCCAGAGTAGCGTCCGCGGTACGCAAATAGAAGTAAGGGTAAATCACGGTAGTGAGCAGCGAAATAGTGGTCCAGCTAAGCACCCAGAAGCGATTGTATGCGCCGCTGTAGGCCAGCAGGGGAATGATCCATATCAGGTATTGCGGGCTGAACACTTTGCCGGTGACAATGAAGACAAGCAATATGGCAATAAAGGCCTGCACAACATCAATTTTCCCGCGCCACTGCAGCCAGATTGTGTAGACGTAGCCCAGCACTAACAGTACATCAAACAGGAGTGATACGGGTTGGCCTAGAACACTGACCAGGTTGACCGAGCCATAGGTGTAGACGACCTGGACGGGAAAGCCGAGTTGCGTTCCTAACCAGACGAGTGTGCTGCCGGTAGCCTCGACTTGAACAGGGCGGTTCGCGAAATAGCTCAACTGGCTCAATACGGCTCCATTGAAATCAAAGAGCGCGAAGAATCCGGTAATACCTATAATAACGGCGAAGAAGATGAGCGTATTTTTCCAGCGCCAGTGAGGTATGCCTCGCACTAAACGGCCCAGTTCACCTGGCAGAGTTTGTATTGTCAACGATCCGGGTGGGATAGAGAGCATCTGCGCGTCATGTTGTTCAGCAATAAAGAGCGCGGGCAGGAGCAAAATAGGATAGATTTTGAGCAGGAAGCCGAAAGCCAGGGCAATATATGCCGCCGTCCAATGCTTGCGTTCTGCCGCGATGAGACATAGGAGTGTGAGCACGGCGGGTACGAGGTCAAAGCGCGCCTGGGCGGTGGCCCATGCACCAATTAACAGGAAGACCGCGAATGCCAACGCCGCCCCGCGTGGAGCGTAACGCAACAATAGCCAGTAAATCAGCACGGACATCAGCGCCATGAGTATAGCAAACATGAGCTGGTAATAGTAGAGCGGCGCGATGAGGGCTAACGAGAAGACCACGACGGTGAGCGGGGGGTACTCCAGGGGAAGCATATGAAATGGTGGCTGCGACTGGGCTACGGAAGAGGTATTCAGAAATGCGCATTGAACACCAGGCAGTAACTTCTCGCCGCTGCTGCCTAGCCAGTAGGTGAGGGCGTAGCATTCGTAGCGCGCCCCATCGGTATGAGTCCAGAAAAATTGCCAGGACGCGCCCAGAAACATCAGGATAATTACTACGATAATGGGTAGATAGGCGATAATACCCCTTCGCGCTACCAACGCATTCCAGAAAATAGTAAGGGGTCTGTCATTATTCGATTTGACTAACGCTTTCTCCGAGGCTTTTTCTTGTATCATTTTGAATTTCGCTCGTGCAATAATCGGTTTGACAAGATCTTCCGGGCGGTGCTAGAATACTGGACGATAGACCGTCGTGTCGCTTGTGCGTTTATTTCATAACTTCGCACATTGTGCAAGACGATTTGCCGGCTTAGCCAGTAACGTTTCTATCCGCTAAGTTTCACACTAACAATACGTCTGGAAGGATACATGCGAATGAGTACTGCTACCCATGCAGAGACAAACACATTAAAAGTTGGTGATGTCGCACCCGATTTCACACTGAAGACGAATAACCGTGAAGATTGGCGTTTGAGCGATTTTCGTGGCAAGAAAAATGTCGTACTTGCCTTCGTCCCTTTTGCTTTCAGCAAGGTTTGCTCGGCGCAGCTACCATCATATGAGGCCGAACTGGATCGCTTTAAGGACTTTGACGCGGAAGTCGTCAGTATCAGCATGGACAGCACCCATGCCTTAAATGCCTGGGCTAAATCGATGAATACCTCGTTTCCCTTGCTCTCGGATTTTTACCCCCAGGGAAAAGTGGTCGATTTGTATGGGTTGCGCAACCCGGCTGGAATGTCGAATCGAGCGGTGCTCGTCATCGACAAAGAAGGCATCATCCGCTTTATCGAAGTGCAGGACAGTCCCGGCAATATGCCAGACAATGAGAATTTGTTCGAGGCGCTGCGCAAGCTGTAGCTAAACATTCTCCGGGTTCAACGAATTCGGACTGAATGCTATCGAAAGGGTGGGCTGGAAGACAAGCTCATGGAAAATGATGCCCATGCGCTCGGGTGGATAAGGCATATCGTGTTCCAGCCACCATTGGAGCAGGCCGATGGAAGAGTTGACAAGATGGTAAGCCGCGACCTCAGATGGTACAGCACTTCCCTCTAAAGGAATGTTCTGATTCAATACTTCATCGGTAGCGATATCGATGATGTGTTCCATCAGGGGAGTGCTGCTGCGACTGCTCAGTAAGACGCGGATTATGCTATTGTTTTCCTGTACATAATGGAACAGGGTTTTGCCGAGAGCAACCGCATCCTCGCCCGGACCCATTGGTAAAAGATTTTTTAGCTCGGCAAGCACTACTTCCGATACTTCTTGCAGCAAGGCATCCTTATCGTGGTAGTGGCGGAAAAACGTGGCGTATCCTACATCAGCCTTGTCGGTAATATCACGGATGGTGACGGCATCATAGCCTTTCTCCAGCGTCAAATCGATGAGAGCTTTCGCCAGCAGATGCTGTGTCCGTTTTACTCGTCTATCCTGCACATCCATGTCAAAAATTCCTCCCAGAAGTTTATTTCATAACATCATATCATGTTTTTCAGTTACTTTCCTGCTGGCGGATTGGTTGCCAATCGCTGCTGTCATAATCTGGATAGGTGATTTCCCAGGGATGCCCTGGTTCTTCGCGCGCTTCCCAGCGCCTGAGCGCATCCAGCAATACTTTGCGCTGCAAGTTGTTCTGGTGTGGCCCACCGAGGCTATTGCCCAGCTTGAAATGATATGGTGCGATTGAGCGAGGCGGCCCGGCCTGCTGCGATTGTTCGGGGGCGACGGTAATCAGGACGGTCGGAATGCCAACCATCTCTATTTCGCGCTGGATGATGGCGCTTACCCTGTGGCAGAGGGGGCAGCCTGCCGTAAGCACAACACCATCGGCTTTGGAGCGTAAGATTACTTTAGCCATCTCAGGAGCCGCTCGCTCATACAGATCGCGGAAGTTCTGTGTGTAGCCCATGAATCCGAGGTGCTTATCGCTTACTCCGGCGATGATGCCCTCTTCTGCCAGTTCGCGCAAACGGTCGATGGGAAAAACGACATTGATGTCCTCATCAGCATCGTGGTGGTCGTAATGATCGTGCGTAACCATTAATTGCTCGCTCCGCACATCTCCCGGTATAACACGCCAGCTATTATCGCCGTCAACATTGAACGGTTCCTGGTCTTTTAAATGAACGCCTGCCGTTGTAACGAGCGCGAACGAGGTCTGATTCAATTCGCGAGAGCGTGGGGTATAAGGAATGCAGCGTTTTGACATTGCCATGATTTGATCGTCCTTTACCGAATTTTTTGCTATAGTCAGGTGTTCCTAATAGTATATATCAGTTTTGCCCGCGATTGCTTTTTTGTGCTACTATAAAACTCGCAGGCACTATTTTTCTTTCTCCAATGGTGCCGGCAAACAGCTTGAGAAGGCAGGTTCTATGGATGTGTCTAATGCTCCTCGTAGACTGACGGTTCGCCAGCAACTGATCCTCAGCGTCTTCTGGTTCTCACTCAATGCGCAATCTGCCGCCCTTTTGCCGATTGTAATACCGCTCCAGATTTTGCTATTTGTGCCGCGGGGTGAGGTAGGAAATGCTCAGCAGGCGGTGCTGCTGGGCTGGATTTCGGCGGTGGGAGCGGTTGTCTCGCTGGTTCTACCACCGGTCTTCGGCATGTTGTCCGACCATACAACCAGCAGGTATGGGCGCCGGCGGCCCTATATTGTTGCTGGAACTGCACTGCTGTTGCTGAGCGCTTTGTTACTGGCGCTGGCCGGTAATGTCATCATTTTTGTCCTGGCCCTGGTCATCAATCAGATTGGCAGTAATGCAGCCAATGCTGCTTACC
The DNA here is from genome assembly GCA_035653615.1 of Ktedonobacteraceae bacterium. Classification (NCBI taxonomy): domain Bacteria; kingdom Bacillati; phylum Chloroflexota; class Ktedonobacteria; order Ktedonobacterales; family Ktedonobacteraceae; species Ktedonobacteraceae bacterium. The sequence goes on from DASRBN010000042.1 coordinate 5,739, forward strand.
AGGCGCTTTTGCCGGATCGCGTGCCAAAGGAGCAGCGCGGTGAGGCTTCCGGGTACGTAGGCCTGATGACGATCATCGGCAATGTCGGCAGCCTGGGAGTGGCGGCGTATCTGCTTGGCTCGGTCAGTTTGACTTCGACGAGCGCCGGTATTATACGGCAGGGAGCCGGCCTCTTTTATTTGCTGACTGGCATCGCCCTGTTTGTGGGTTTGGTCATTACAGTTATCGGGGTGCGAGAAAAACGCTACGTACTCCCACCAGCTGAAATGACACTTGGGCAAGAGAAGGCTTTAGTCCGTTTTCGCCGTTGGTTTGCGCATAACTGGATCAAACCGTGGCGTGATTATAATTTTTCGCTTATCTTTGTGACGCGCTTCTCCGTCATGATGGGGCTTTCCTTATTTATGACCTTCATCGAATACTATTTTGCGAATGTAGCCCACGCGACGAATTTCGTGCAGGCAACGGCGGGTGTGGCAATACTTGCGCTGGTGGGAGCGCTTTGCAGCGCCCTGGCACTGGGCATTTATTCTGATCGAGTGAAACGAGCGCCTGTGGTTTGTGCCGCTACCGTATGTATGGCGCTGGCCTCATTTTCTTTTGTGATTTCGCCCGGCAGCTTCCCTCTCTGGACGTTGGGTCTGCTCTTTGGTGTTGGCTACGGCGCCTATAGCAGCGTCGACTGGGCTTTAGCGATTGACGCTATGCCTTCGCTGCAATCCATTGGGAAAGATTTAGCGTTGTGGGGCGCGTCCGATAATTTGCCATCGATCCTTGCTCCTCTTTTAGGAGGCATCATTATCGCCCAGGTGAGCATCTTTGCGGCAACTGCCCTGGGTTATCGCGCTATCTTCGCGGTGGCAACGCTCTTTCTCCTTTTTGGCGCGGCCCTGGTGCTGAAAATGCGCATGTAGGGGAAATGCGCGATACTGGCATGAAGTGAGAGTAGCTGCTCACTTGCTTTCCTCATCATCTGAACCATTTCTCCTACAAGCTGCTTCTTACTTGCCTTTTCCGTGTTTGCAAGCTACACCCTATTTTCTCAGTTGCTTATTTCGTAACCTGGGTATCAGTCTCTTGATCAAAAGCGGTACCCATCTGCGTAAATAGGTCAGCTTCCGTGGATCCACATCCTTTTCGCCATACCGTTCTAACAAGTACGCCTGCGTCAACTCCTCTAGAATCATCGCATCATCAGGTGACTTGCCTGCATATGTTTGTCTCGTCGGTTCTAGAGCGGCCAAAAGGCGATATTGATACTCGAGTGGCGTTTCGTTAGCGCGTCGTCTGCCTGCATCTTCACCTCGCCAGGCCATTGCTTGCAGAAATTCACGATAGCGGGCGCGCGCCGATGCGGCGTTGAGCGGTTCGCGTGCTTTTCTGACTTCCTTTGGCGGGCGGCGTCTCGCGCTAGCTGGTATGCTTTTTTGTATCTCATTCTCATCAATGCGACCTCGCAAGATGTGCAGTATCATCCACACCACAGCTACCAGCACAACCAGCGTCAACAAGGCAATGCCTATGATCGCCAGTAATCGCAATGCCTCATCAACAAGAGGAGAAACGGGTGGCGCATGCTTTTCTGGTTGCGCATCTATCCCCGGCGTCGGAGTGAGTTTGAGTTTGAGAGGGCGGGGCGGGGGTCCCGGCTGCGCAAAAAGGAAACCTAGCAGCCAGAAATACCACGCACGCACTATCGTGAGCAATGGCGCAAACAACGCTTCAAGCGGTCCAAATGCTGCCACACTCAGGATCATCGTGAAAGCCGCGATTGCCGCCAGGAAAAACAGCGTCAACAGCCCCGTTCTCGCGAACTGTGTACGCAACCCTCTGCTCGCGTTCGGGCTGCTATACTTCGTATTCAAATAACTCACCGAAAGTGCCGCGAAACCGCTCAGACCAAACACCGGCAGAACCATTCCGAGCGCATCAAATAGCGGTGTATGAGAAAACGCGGGATAGACTACTACTAACAGCAGCAGGGCCAGGAGCGTTCCAAATCCGATCTGAAAAATAACCAGCAGCGACTCTTCCTGCCCACCTTTTTCAACACGCACCTTCCCACGCCACCAGAAGCTGAGGCTCAGAATACCTGTAGCAATGAGCTGTGGAATACCTGCCGCAAACGGGGGATGCAGGCCCACTACCAGGAGATAGATCACTGGTAACGCAGGAACATAGACCAGCTGAGCGCGCTCTTCCCCTAGCCGTGGCTGGATCCCTCGTTTTACCACGAACGCCCACCAGTAGGTACTCCACCAGATGAGTATCACGCCACCCTCGAGTAGAAGTGGTGGTTCGCTCTTGCCTGTAAAAAGCAGCGCCCCGATCACAAATCCCAGCACCCCGAACTGCGCTTCCATCACTCCCACCACCATCGGAACAGCCATGGTGTCCAGCCAGTTGAAACGGGCAGGCCTCCGTTCAGTCAGGCGCTCGCCTTTCGTTAGCAATGGCGTGAATAAGCGCATGCCATCTCTCACTTCCTCCCACAGCATATATGGGGAAATCAACCGCCTCAGCAAGGGTCAGCATATCCTGGTCACCTACCAGTACACATTGGACAACACTCCCTTTTGAACGCACTTCCTGAAGCCGTTCGATGGTGACCGGAGACAAGGTCTGTACCGCACTTACGAGTATGACGGATGTTCCTCTGGTGAATATCTCGTCTTGCCTCTCCAACACCTCTTCCATCGGCACGTTCAGGTAAGGCACGAGCCGCGCAAAGGTGGTCAACAACCGCTCGTATTGTCCTGCGTCACGATCAAAAGGCACATATATCCCTTCAGGAACAAGATCAGCCGCCATACCTGGTTCTCCCCAGTGCTGCTTCGCTTGCCCGACAGTCTGGCCGCTCAACTCCCGCCCGGTCAGCGCGGCACAATTTGTCAGCAGGCCTACCATATAGCCTTCATCGAGCGAGTAGATCGCAACCGAGGCAGCCACTGCTATCGCAAACTCCTGCATCTCCCAGCTCAAAGCGACCAGTGTTTTCTCCGGCGTTCCCATCTCCAATATGACAAGCACCCGGCGTTGATAACTGTACTCGTACACTTTACTACGTAACTCGCCAGCGCGGGCGCTGGTCTTCCAATGAATGCGGCGCGGATCGTCATCCAGTTGATACTCACGCACGCCTACTACATAGAGCGGATCCTCGAACAGTCCATGTGTCGTATGTGCTTCTCCCATCAGATGCAGCCCTGGCAGTCCCAGGTCTTCCAGGGAAGCCAGAGGCGGGTAGACCAGCAGCGTGTCATACAGCGGCAACGTGATCCGTCGTTTCATCCAGCCAAACGGATCACTGATTTCTAAGGTAAACGGCCCCACCATGTAGAAGCCACGCCCAAAGCAACGCAGATGATAGCGACGAGTCGTTCGCTCAAATCCCCACAGGCTTCCAACATAATCTATGGCCCCCAGCGTCTCGCGTTGCGCCTCTTGCAGAGAGAAAAACGGCAGCGGGGGTCGTAACGGCACCTGACAGGCCAGCCCGATCAGGGGCAGTCGTTTCTGGTTCTCAATCGTCACCGTGAGTGCCACATCTTCCCCAAAAAAGAGGCGTTGCGGGTGGACCTGTTGGCGCGCTTCAAGCGAGCGCAATGCATAGCGATACCACCAGGCAGGCACACAAGCGATAACCAGCGCGAACAGCGCGGCCAGGAACAACAGCGGTTGTTCAATTACCAGGCTCATGATAGAGAGGACGCAGCCAGGCACATACCAGAGTCGGTGCAGGCGCAACGGTTTCGTATCGAGCGGGTCAAGAACATCATCGGTCTGCACGTATCCCTCTTCCTACTTTCTGGCCGGTGGTGGCGCGATTTCTTCTATAGGTACAGGGATAGCCTCGATAATTTCTGCTAGAATTTCTTGTTGTCGTTTTCCCCGCAGCCGAGTGCGTGTGGTAGTGAGTAATCGGTGCGGAAGTAAGCTGGGAGCCAGCCGCTTCACATCATCCGGCAGCACATACGCCCGCCCCTGCATGGCCGCAAATGCCTGGCTTGTCCGGTAGAGCGCCATGGTGCCACGCGGGCTAATGCCCAGTGCTACCGCCGGATGCTCCCGCGTTGTCCGCACAATAGCAAGCAGATAGCGTTCAACCTGCGCCTGCCAATGAACTTGCCGGATCACGCGTTGCAGTTCTATCACCTGCTCCGCTGTTACGACCGGTTGCAAGCTCTCCAGCGGGTCTTCCTGTTTAAAGCGGTGCAGGATGGCCTGTTCCTCATCTTCGGTAGGATAGCCAAGCCGGGTACAAAGCAAAAAACGGTCCAGTTGCGCTTCAGGAAGCGGAAACGTTCCTTCCAATTCGATTGGGTTCTGGGTCGCCAGGACCAGAAACGGCTTTGCCAGCGGCATTGTTTCCCCATCCACCGTTACTTGCCGTTCCGCCATCGCTTCAAGCAAGGCCGCCTGCGTGCGCGGTGTAGCCCTATTAATCTCATCCACTAATAAAATATGCGTAAAAATCGGACCTGGACGAAAGATAAAGGCTTGCTTGCGCTGATCAAAATAACTGATGCCGGTAATGTCCGTCGGTAACAAATCCGGCGTTCCCTGAATACGATGGAACGAGGCCCCCAATGAATGTGCTAGCGCCTTCGCTAGCATCGTCTTGCCCATCCCCGGCATATCTTCAATCAACACATGTCCATCGCTCAACAAGGCTGCGATCACCAGGTCAATCACCTCGCGCTTGCCAATCAACACTCGCTCAATATTCTCTCGCATCGCCTTCGCCGCCTGTTGCACTTGCCCCACCTGGGCGGCAAATGCCTCGTCAGCTAGCATAGGCCTTGCCTCTTCCACGTGTCAGCATAGACTCCTCCTCTGTCATAGAGAAGCGCCGTTTAAAATTCCTGAATCGTAAAGCTCCTCTAACACATTTTGTTATGTACGCTTCTCCTTTACCTCGCCTCCAATACCCGACAACTTCCTAACTACTATTCCTCCTACTTGGTCAAAAGAGATGGGACCCCACAAGACAGAATCTACACTTTCTGCTTGGTTATCCCCTTGAACAAAAAGATGTCCTGGAGGAATATGCCACATGCGCTGGTTTCCAATATGGTGTTGAGCATGCAGCGATAGTGTAACATGTTCTGAAAGATCAGAAGGAAAGGTAATTATATCACCAGGGACTCCGGTAATACGCTTAATGTATGGTGGGAGTCCCTTGAATCGCTGACTTTCTTGCTGTAAGATAATGATTTGACCTCGTCGTAAAAATCTGGCCGGCCAAAAACGCCAGATGAGTACACGATCACGCTCGCAAAGAGTGGGAAGCATACTCCGGCCTTGTATTGTAATCACTACAAAAGCAACACGTATTATCCCAATAATAACACATATCAAGAGTAAGAGGAATATGTCGCATATGAATAAAAACGTCATCACGAGCTTTTCTCTTCTTCATCAATTCGGCAAGCATTCGCGATCCTACGGAAACATTAGAGCATAAAGCTAGGAGCTATGAGCGATGGCCCTCCACACCTAAGCGCACGTCAGGTGTGGAGGACAGGCTTCATAAGTCCATTTAGATGCAAAAACCGCGCTCCCACATTAACTAGTCGCAATAACCTCCCCCGCAACAACTGGTGTACTGGGTACAATTGAATGCCCCTGACTCACACTGGTTAAAACCTGCTGCATAATAGTTTACAGTGACTGGGCAGCCAAGTGCCTTATAACAAGCTGAGTCATAATGCCACTCGCAATGACTCTCGCAGTATGTTCCACTGCAAGCGACGGCGATAGATTGTGGAGCAATCACAACCACAATACGGTCGATAAAGGTACTGAGCGGATTGATCTTCGATATGAGGCGATCAACCATCGAAACAAGAGTGTTCGCGAATGATTTCATAAGAAATCTCCTTTGTTGAGGTTTAGTTACTTTGTTCGGTTAGCGAACACACCAATCAAAGCTACAAAAACTGCCTGAAGAATTGTTTCACAAGAAGCTTCTCAAATCACCTCCCTTCGTCCGTTTCATGAGACATTAAACTGTACTTTGTTCTACCTGCCTTTCCCAAGCTTCTGCAAGCCCCTTCCATTTTCCCCATTTCAAGTTCGGCGACCCAGTAGACTGCACTTTGCCTTCTGTATCAATCAAACAATAGGCTGGAGTACCTGACACTAGATAATCCTTCGTAAAGGGATTACTATCGTGAGGTGCTATCAGAATCGGCAAGGTGATGTTGAATTCGTCAACAAAACGGCGTGTTCGTTCACTGTCAGCCGTACTCACTAGCACAAGATCAACGTTCGCTCGTGCCGCCTTCGGACCGAGGTATTCGTAACTCGGCAGGGCTTCACGGCATGGCCCGCATGCCGGTTCAATAAATATAAAAGCTATATTTCTTCCTGTAAATGATTCTAAAGTCACCGTTTCGCCACGGAGGGTTTCAGCAGAAAAATGGGGTGCTGGCTGTCCTTCCTTGAGACTGTTTCTCGGCTGATACATAGAATTTATTCTTCGCACAAGCGCAAGGGTTAAGATCAGATTCACTAACACAAGCACCCAAAGTAATATTGAACTTAGCAGAAGAAGTTGTTGCATGTTTCATCCCTTGTTTCTGGACACCTGTATTCAGCGGAACTACCCCTGCTGAAAAAGCTGTACAATTTCGTCAAGATGAAGCCAGAGAAACCAAAATACCGCTGCTCCAAGTCCAATCACTCCCCATTCAGCCGGACTAAGGTATGCCTGGCTAGTATTCGGTTCGGCAAGAATAATGCATCCAGCACAGGCGCATACGATAAAACCTACATTCCTCCACCCTTCAATAGCGGACACCATTTTTTTCGTCGAACCAAAACAATTGCAGGATGTTCTAATATGTCGTCGCAAGACCGAAATAAGGGCGGTACAGAATATGCTCAAAAGCAAAATACTTAGGTAAAAACCAGGTTTCAGAAATGGCCCTCCTACGGTAACGAGCAGAGCAACAACACATTCTCCAACTAAGAAAAGCAAAGCCACTGCGCGCGTAATAGATCGAGGCAAGATGTCAAACTGAATGATTGTTTGCTCAAATGCGGCCATATTCATCATCTTTTTTACCGATGAAAAGCCAAAGACAAGTGCTATGACGATACGGCAGAACGACAAAACAAAGAGCAGAATCATCAATGAAGTATTTCTCCTCTTTATAATGAGCTAAATTGCCATTGGCCGAACAAAAAGTTTGAGAGGTATCTATCAGGAACGAACTACAGGGTGCATAATACAAGCATCTTGATAAAGCATACCTGATATTTCTTTATTTATCAAGTGCAATAAGTATGAAGGGTGTGTTTCATTTTTTTGCACCAACCAGGGGCGAGCTCGTCGAGGGAGAAGAAGGACGCCTCAAAAACGGTTTGCGCCAGGAATAGCCAGGGCTCACCCGACGAACAGTCGGCTGGGCCGCAGCCTCAACTGCTGGGGAAGAGGCAGCGGCCACAGGTGGTCGACCGAGTCGCTCCAGCCGGACTTGCCAGTACATCAGGCTCCACAAGACAGAGGCGAGTCGCTGTTGGCTCTTGGCCTCTCGCCGTTGGCTCCGTTGGCTGCGCAGCTTCGCCTGAACTTGCTTCCACGTTTGGCTCCAGCGTCGATTACAGACCGCATTGCGCAGCACGAGCATGGGATTGACGTTCTGCTCCTGCCACCGCATGCCTGCTCCTTTTAAGCGGGCTTCCACCACCAGCTTGTTGGCGCTCTCGACGCTGCCGGAGCCAATGGGCCACCCGGCGGCCTGATAGCTGGGGTCTTGCATCTGCCCCTCGCGCTTCTCTAAATAGGCCAGATGGCTCTGGATGGTGGCACTGGGAAAGTGAGCGGCCACCCCCCTGAGATGGCGCAGCACGCGAGAGGGTCCCTCATGCTTGAGCCGATGCAACGCCCCTTGCAGCCACCACTGGGGCAAGTGGCCTCCCTGCGCTCTCACCTCCTGCCCGATTTCGTTGAGGTATTCACTGGCATGGGCAAAATCTAGGATGCGCACCGCATCAGCGCGATGGTAGTCGACCAGGCCTTGCAGCCACAGCGCCCCATCTTGCACCGCGCACACCTCCTTTGCCCCTTCCAGCCCTCGTCGATGCGTTTCCACCAGGGCAGCTTGTTCAAAGCTGGTGGCCTCGGCCAGACGGGAGAAGTAGGAGAGGTGTTGGGTGCAGACCTCCCCTCGTTTGTTGCGTGCCACTTCCCCCAAAGCCAGGGTCTTGATTTCCACCCATTCCCCCCCAACCAGATGCACCATCGCTCCATCCGCACTGAGCTGCTGTTTGTCGGCTCCAGCAGGAGCTTGGGGCAACTCCTGCTGGAGGCGCTCCTGCTCGGCCTCATCGAGTCTAAGCCCGATCTGTGCATTGTTCAGGGTGGCGCGTCGAGCCGTCGCCTTGCTTACCCGTATCCCTACCAGGTCAGCGAGCAGCTCGGCAGCTTGCTCAAAAGGCATCCAGATGCACAACCGCACCAACGTTTCCTCCCCGCGTGGACTCAGCCCTGCACTGCCCAGGCCTAACTGCTCATCGAGGGGGAAAAAAGCCTTGCCCACATTGTGGGCAGGTGCCATAGGTGCGTCTCACCTTGACCGCTTGCCCTCCGCTCGTTTCTACAAAGCGGCTGTGCTCTCCTCGCGACACCAATGCTTTGCCACACGTCTCACACCTCGGGCGTTGCTCTTGCGGCAGCTGACTCCATGACTGGCTCTCTCCCATCTGCACCAGATCCTCGATCACTTGCGCCCGCACCTGGTTCATTTGCTCATCGACCGCCGCTTCGATCTCAGCCCACGTCGCCGCTGGGTGCTCTTTCCTCCATTGGCTCATCCCTAGCAGGTCGCGCAAACCGGCGCTCACTTGCTGGATCTGCTCACTGCGCTGCCGTTTGTTCTTCTTAGCTTTCCTGCTCTCATCTCCCTCGGCTTGTTTTTCCCTGTATTGTACCACCTCCTTCGTGCAAAAAAATGAAACACACCCAAGTATGAATTATCTCTATGTGTTTGCTCTTTTGAAAGGAAAATAGCAAGAAAGGACATCATGTAGTAAAAGTCGTCCAGACTGCGTGTCTTTTCGCCTCCACTATGGTGGGAGGGAAAGCAAAAAGACAAGCAATCGACAACAAGCAAGGACTTCTGGCTTGTGCCGTCGATGTGTGGGATCATCCTGAAGGCGAAAGCAACGCGACCTGACACATTCGTTAAGAAGGAAAACTCCCAGCAGATGACAACTTCAGCCGCGAGATTTCTGCTACGAGTTTTTTTAAAGAAGATGCACTCAAAGCAGATAAGAAGCGAGAGGAAAAGAAAATCTTCAAGAGATATGATGGAAGAATCTTGCGCTCCTGAGACCTGATAGACTCCCCTCGTCCTGGAGACTGCTGGGAATCACTACAGGAAAAAGGCTTGACAAGGCCATAGCAGTATGTTATATTTGTTTATAACAATTCGTTATGAAAGCTGGAGTATAACCTGGGCGCGTATAGCTGTTGCAGGGGAATCCTACAACTTTCGAGCCTACATTGAGCTTGTGGTATGATACTGATGGAAATTGAATACTAAATGGAGCGCGTTGTTTTTGCCGGGTGTTTACCGGTTGGAGGGATACTATGTTTTCGCATCGCGCCGGTCGCAAGTCATCCGCGTTGTCGCTTTTGCCCTTAACGGTTATTATCCTGGGGCTGGTCATTGTCGCTCTGTCCTTTGGCGCTCGTCCCGCGCAGGCTTCATCTACAGCTCCGCATGTCGATGTCATGCAGCTCAATAGTGAAATTGATCCTGCTTCGCTGCGCTATCTCACCAACAGCATCAATATTGCTGAGAATGACGGCGCGACGGCATTGGTGGTCGAGATCGATACACCTGGGGGTGACATCGAATCAATGAACCAGATGTACGAGGCTGAACTGAATAGTACTGTACCGATTATTGCCTACGTTTCTCCGTCAGGTGCTCAAGCCGCTTCCGCGGGCGCGTTTGTCACGCTTGCCGCGCATGTCGCCATCATGGCGCCGACTACGCGTATCGGCGCATCCAGCCCTGTGACGGATACAGGTGGTGATATTGGCAGCACGCTCAAAGCCAAGATTGAAAATGACCTGGAACAGCTGATGACCAGCGTTCAGACGCTCTATGGGCGCAACGTCAATCCGGCTTTATTGATGATTACGCAGGCAAAATCTTACAATGATAGCGCCGCGGAGAGCCAGCATATTGTTGATTGTGCCTCTCCTTACAACGATCAGGTGATAGAGCAAAAGAACCTGCCATGTACTGGCGCAAATAATCTGAGCGACCTCTTGAACATGATCAATGGGCGTGTGGTTATGCTGCATTCCGGGAAGTCCGTCACATTGAATACAGAGGGGATTGCGGTTCAGAATCTCTCGCCGGGCATTGTTGATACGCTCTATTCGCTGTTGATTGATCCGAACATTGTATTCCTGCTCTTCATTGTTGCGGTCGTAGGCATATTCGTTGAGATTTCGCATCCGGGTGCGATTGTGCCGGGCGTTACAGGAGGTATTGCGCTGATCCTTTTCCTGTTTGGCGCCGGCTCGCTCTCGCCAAACTGGGCAGGTCTGGCGTTAATGGCGCTGGCATTCGTACTGCTTGTACTCGATGTCAAGCTGACAACCCATGGAGTGCTGACGATTGGTGCGGTGGTCTCGCTGATCGTCGGGGCTTTGCTGTTCTTCAATAGCGGAGGGCCGTATTCGGGACCCCAGGTGAACCCCATCATTGTTTATGCGATGGGAGGTCTGGTTGGCCTGGTTGGCCTGTACGTTGTCACTTTGATCATACGAATAAAGCGCAGGCCTGTTTCTACAGGAACAGAGGGTATGATTGGTAATACTGCTGTCGCCGTCACTCCTCTTCTACCCGAAGGACGAGTAAATTACGAGGGTGAGGATTGGGCAGCTGTGTTGGACCCGCCTGCAATTTCCGTCGATCCTGGCTCTCAAGTTCGTATTGTTGCCGTCGAGGGTTTACGTCTACACGTAAAACCTGTTGTTGATACACTTAATAATCCTACCCCTAGCTATATTGGGGGGTAATAAAGGAGGCGTTTCATGGACCCAACCACTGCAATCCTGGTTATCATTGGCGTCATTGTTGTTATTGCGATCTTATTGTTCCTGTCTGCTATCCGGGTGGTGCAGCAATACGAACGAGGCGTGATCTTCGTGCTTGGTCGTTTGACAGGCGCGAAAGGACCAGGAATTTTCCTGGTGCCACCATTCATCTCGCGTATGATCAAGGTTGACCTGCGTATCGTTACGCTAACGGTTCCACCGCAGGAAGTGATTACGCGCGATAATGTGACGATAAAGGTCACAGCGGTGATCTACTTTTACGTTGTTGACCCGGCCCAGGCCGTTGTAAATGTGATGAACTTCATCCAGGCCACGACGCAAATTGGTCAGACGACGCTGCGTAATGTGCTTGGTCAGTCCGAACTTGATGAATTGCTCTCACAGCGTAACAAGATCAATCGCGAATTGCAGACGATTATTGATGAGCATACCGAGCGCTGGGGCGTGAAGGTTACTGCTGTAGAAATCAAAGATATTGAGCTGCCTGTTACCATGCAGCGCGCTATGGCGAAGCAGGCGGAAGCGGAACGCGAGAAGCGAGCCAAGATCATCCATGCCGAAGGTGAATTGCAGGCTTCGGCCCAACTGGCTCAGGCCGCTCAAATGATCGGTTCGCAACCTGCTACCTTACAGTTGCGCTACCTGCAGACGCTGACAGAGATTGCGGTTGAGAAGAACTCGACCATCATCTTCCCACTGCCGCTTGATCTGATCGAGCCGTTCCTCAACCTGACAAAGCAGAACGGGCATCTGGCCGCTGCTACTGATGGACACGATATGCCGACTGCGCGAGAAGTACCGCCGGTGTACCAGACGCCACGCCAGGGATAGCGTCGATAGCTTTCTGAAGAACATGAAAAAGGGAAGTGGTTCGCAAACATTGTTGCGAACCACTTCCCTTTTTTCCTGGATGTTTAAGAATAGTTTTCCCCTTGTTTGCTGCGTAAATATTCAGCGCAGGTCTGGTAGGTTTCCTCGGAAATCAAGCCACGGGACATATAGTGCGTGAGCATGACATCGAGTTTGAGAATGCTGATCAGATTGTAGCCGCGGTGTCTTAAACGTTCGGCTGCTCCATGTTCGCGGTCAACAAGGACGATTACATCCTTGACTTTCAGGCCGTTCTCTTCCAGCAATTCGGCGGTTTCCAGGATGCTGCTGCCCCGGGTGACCAGGTCGTCGATGATAAGGGCGGTATCACCCCGTGTGAAGCGGCCCTCAATGCCGCGTTTGCCCGTTCCTTCGGGCCGGATACGTGCATAGATAAGGGGATTATTGGTTTCTAAAGAATAGGCGGTTGCTAATAACAATCCTCCCACCGGCACCCCTGCGACAACTGCAAAGGGGTGAACTCGCGGACGGCGTAATGATTGTGCAAGGTTGATTTCTTGCTGCATGAGCTTGCTAGCAACGCGTAAAGCGGTTGGATTGCTTATAAGGACCTTAGGATTCACAAAGACAGGGGAGCTAACCGCCGATTCGCTGACGGTAAAGTTCCCAAATTTTACGCCCCCGAGGTCAAATAAGGCCTGTGCCAACCAGAGATTATCCAGAGACTGCTCTTTCGCCACCTCTCTCATCCTTTCTCGATCAAATGGGCTTGCGCTGTACCAGTATACCATAACTTGTGTGAGCAGGGAACTGTTTTGGGCTAATCTGGCGACAAATAATGGCCTGACCTCTTCCTTTCTTTGGCTTGATGAGGTATACTTACCAGGGGGTGTTTGAGTTTCAGAAGAATGTTTCACTATATACCAAGGTAATGGGAGATGTTGGGGAGTGGAACCCGAGACAATTCTTCAAGTGTAATGTACCACCTCTATGCGTAACCCCTGGATTAAGGCAGATTAACGAAAAGGAGATTCCGTCCATGCAAAAGAAGCAGAAGTCCATCCTTGCCTCGTTTCTCGTCCTGGTAGCGCTGTTGGTAAGCACAATTAGTCTCAATGCGGCAGGCGCGCATGCGCAAAGCCAGAACTCCGCGCCCAATCTTATGAAGCCGGCTCAGGGGATTAAAACCCTGTCGGCAAAAGTGAAATTTGTCGGCGCGGTCAATATGCAAAAGGTTCCCAAAGCAAGTCCTGGAAAGGCGCAGAACGATTTCCAGGTGCCCTTGCTAACGGGCACCAGTGCAGTGCAGTACGCGAAAGAAAAATCTATTGCCGCGCACAATACCTCTTCGCCGTTCATTCCGAACGCCTTTCCGTCTGGCTCGGTTGGGGCAAACATTCCGGTTGCGCAGAAGAATTTTGATGGCCTTGCCAATTCAAATTCAATCTGTCCCTATTTCAAGCATGGCTGCCAGCCCCCTGACATGGCCCTGGCCGCTTCACCGCAGTGGATCTTAGAAGGTGTCAATATGTCATTCGGCGTGTATGATACCCTTGGAAATCTGCTTTCCGGCTGGCCGAAGAACTTCTCGCAATTCTTTCAGGTCAGCGCCCCTTGCGACCCGAATGGTCCATTTCTCTATGATCCACGTGCTTTCTATGACCCGAACCAGGGCCACTTCTGGGTAGCGGCGCTGCAGGTAGAGGGGGCCTTTGGGATAGGCAAAAATTGTCCGTTTACCACCATAACGTGGTTTGCAGTCACAAAAACGAACAACCCCAACGGTATCTGGTATGTCTACAACATCTTCGGTGGTTTTGACGGGACGGTTTCTGACTATACTCAATTTGGCTTCGATGACCACAATGTGTACTTCAACCTCAATCAATTCAGCGCCGATGGCTCGACCTTTGAGTATGACCTGCTCTGGGTGGGATCAAAAGCAGAATTTGAACATCCTAACGGTTCTTTCCAATTGTTTGGCTATGGCGACCTTATGGCGCCGGATGGTACGCTGGTCGATACAGTGCAGCCGGTGGAGAGCGAAACAAGTCCCCATGCCACGTCTAAAGATGCCCTGTTTGTCAGTTCGTTCAATATCAACTCAGGTGGCGGCAATTGTGTCAACGGCTGTAGTGGCGTCATCCTCTGGGATTTCGAGAATCCTTTCTCGTTTGGGGGAAAAGTGCTTGAGATTGTGGTGCCAACAATCACCTATGCGCTGGCGCCCAATGCAGACCAACCAGGTTGTACCCAATGTATCGAAACGCTCGATACGCGCATCAGTGCCACTCCGGTCTATCATGAGGGGCTTGTAACCTTCGCGCTTGAGACGGCGGCGCAGAATAAGTCACAGGTAGTGCCTGCCATATTCTGGGCGCAAATCCAGCCGCAGTTTGTAAAAGGCCACGTACAGAGTGCGAGCATCTATCAGAGTGGTATTGTGGGCTTCGAGGGCGACCAGGCAGCTTCCTTCGGCGCTTTGATGCCCGATTACAATGGTGGCCTGCTAATGGTCTACGATACGATGAGTAGCGGCATCAATCCCAGCATTCTCTACACCGGACGTAAAGTAACGGATCCGCTTAATACATTCGAGGGTCCTGGGCATTATCTCCAGGTGGGAGTAGCTCCTACGAAGGATTCGCGTTGGGGCGATTACGAGGCTACATCGTATGATGGTCCTACCTATGACCATATCTGGTTTGCCTCGCAGTACTCCAATAAGAAAGGCGATTGGACGACTCGCATTGGAGAAGAACTGCTTGGCTAGTGCAATGAATGAGTTGGGCGGTGAGAGGCCACTGCTCAGCTAATCGGATCCAACTGATCCTTGCGTGGTTCTGCTCAGCAGAACCACGTTTCTGTCAGGTGTGGCAGCACCTTCTTAGTCCCGTAAGCCTGTGTAGCGCATGAAACGCACATATCCTGCCCATTTGCTGCCAGCGCCAGAGACTTGATGTGGAAGAAGGTCTCGATGGGGTCCGACTGAGCGGCCAGCGCCTCTTCAACCAGCGCGGCAACCTGGCATTGAAGCGCGTCCATGCGTGGGTCGGGATGCCGCCAGTTGTAGGTATAAGCGGCAGGATCAGGTTCTCCCAACCAGGATTCACCCGCAACTGTATGAAGCAAGGCAGAACCGGGTGGTATCAGCAGGCGTATCGAGAAATGCACGGGATCGACATGCTCGATCAAATGCCGCTCCTCAAAGAAGTTCAAAAGCGCAATGTAGCTGTCGAGCGTTTCCCAGGGAGAGAATGGCAGTAGCGATGGGCGCAGCGGAATACCCACCTCGTCCATCAGATCGAAAGCGGCAGCAACATCCGAGGCAGAATGCCCCTTATCGAGATGGTGTAGCACATGATCATTGATGGATTCGACCGCCGAGACGATGAAGGCGCAGCCAAGTTCGCGCAATTCAGGCAGCAATTGATGATGCTTCAGCAGGTGTTCGATCTTGATCGTCGCATCGAAAGTCACTTCAGGAAATTCCTCGTGCAAGGCGCGGATAATACGCATCGCGTGTGTCGGCCCGTTGAAGAAATCCGGGTCGCCAAATGTAATGTGGCGCGCGCCTGATGCGATCTGGGAGCGAATATCTGCCAGTACGACTGGAAGCGGTATGGCGAAGAAACGGCCCTTGTATACGGGCGAAATAGGACAGTGCAGGCAGGTGTGTTTGCAGCCACGTGTTGTTTCGGTATAGCCTGCCAACATAGTATTGCCATGCAATTCAAGATGGGCATAATGATCGAGCGATGGCAGCTGATTGCGCTCCGGCACCATGTAGGAAGTTCGTTGTATCCAGGGATTGCTCGTATGGTGACGTGTACTCACGCCCGCTATTGTATCATCTTCCCCCCGTTCCAATGCCGCGATAAGCTCTAAAAGTGGTGTCTCGTATTCTCCCCCAATAGCAGAATCGATGGTTCCCTCCAGCAGGTAATCGGCATTGAGCGAGGCGTAGAGGCCGTAGAAGCAAATGTGGGCAGCAGGATTGAGCGAGCGCACGCGGCGCACTATTTGCTCTCCCAGTCTCAGAGCAGTATGCATGGGTACGGAAATACCGACGAAGCGAGCTTTGAGGATAGCTTCATCGGTTAATGATTCCACAGCTGCATCTACCGGCAGTGGGGCGTATCCTGCCGTATGCAACCTCGCTTGTAGAGAGGCAAGATGCAATGGCTGGTGGCCGAGTTCGTAGCATGAGATGAGCAGGATGTCGCCTGGATCTCTCATTTCTTACGAGGTGCCCCGGCTCCGCCCTTCCGGCTTTGCCCTCCTGGTGCGCCTCTGCCAGCGCCGGCATTTTCAGGTATCCACCCTTCCGGCATTTTGGCATTGGGGCCGAAGAAAAACTCTTCCATCTGTTCGCGCAGGATTTTGCGCGCCTCCGGATCGGCCAGATTCAGCCCATAATGGTTGATGAGAAGTGTACTCTGAGCAGGCCACATATCGTAAGCCTGCTGGGAAATGTTCTCATAGATGCGTTGCCCCAAAGGACCCGGAAAAGGTGGTTTCTCCAGCCCCGGAAGTTCGCGCCCTAATTTGACACAATAAACCATACGTGGCATGATAATAACTCCCTGATCATTAAAGGATATATCCTATACAGATACTACAAGATCACTTGTGCTATGTCAAATGCAACGGCATCTAAACATCCCGAGGTTCTGTTTTTTGGCATGACGGGTAATTTTTCAGCCCTTTCATTGCTCGCTCTCCTGGAGCATGGTATTGAGGTAAGCGCCGTCGTCATTCCAGCCCTGCATTCCGGTCCTGATCAACCGGCAATCCGGCACTTAGAGCAGAAAAGTAAAGCGCGCTCGATGCTGCCCATGCTGCATCCTTCAGCGCCTGCTTCCATCCTGGAAATAGCATTTGAGCGGCAGATTCCGGTATGGGAGGTATCTGGCCTGGCGCGCCCGGAGGCGGTTGCTTTATTGAAGGATTACCAGCCTGACGCAATCTGTGTGGCCTGTTTTTCACAGCGCATTCCTGAACCAATCTTGCGGATTCCGCGTTTTGGCTGTCTCAATGTTCATCCATCCTTATTACCGGCCAATCGCGGCCCCGAACCGCTCTTCTGGACGTTTCGCGAGGGTAACAGGCAAACGGGCGTGACCATCCATTTGATGGACAGGGGTATGGATACAGGTCCGGTACTGGCTCAAGAAGTGGTAGAGGTCCCTGATGGTATCAGCTATGCACAGCTGGAAATGCAGTGCGCAAGACTTGGAGGGGCGCTGCTTGCTCGCAGCAGCTGGGAGCTGTATAGGGGCACAGCGAGGGCTGTAGCGCAGGATGAAGCAAAGAGTAGTTATCATCCATATCCTGCTGCCAGTGATTTTATTGTGCCCGTAGCGGAATGGGATGCGCGCCATGTCTATAACTTTATTCGTGGCCTGGAAGCGTGGGGCGAGCCAATTACCTTACAAATTGGAGATAGGTCGATGCAGGTGAGAACCGCTATTTCTTATAGCCATGATACAAAGCAATATTCTCTAGGGGGAGAAGAGTTATGGGTGCCATGTCGTGTTGGGTCGGTCCGAATAAGGAGGAGTTAACAATGCAAGGCTTACTCTCGTCTTCTTCAGCATTATTAACCACCCAATAACTCTTCTATCGTGTGCAAAAATTCGTCCAATTCCAATGGCTTATTCATGCCAATGATGTGACGCTTATCGATTTCTGCTTTAGGGAGTCGCGCGCTGATGAGAATGGCCGGAACGGTTTCCAGGCCCATAATGGCATGGAGTTTATCATACAGCTCAATGCCGTTCATTCTGGGCAGTTGATAATCCAGAATGAACAGGCTCGGTTTGATATCCATCACCGTTTTTAGCGCCTGGAAGCCATCGGTCACGAGTAGCGCCTGGTGATGAGTCTCCTGTGAAATAGCCTGGGCCAGGAAGGAACCAATGCCCACGTCATCCTCGACTACCAGAATTGTTTTGATGGAAGCGCTTTTATCGGTTGGTGTATTTTCTTGCCTGACTGACTCGGCAGAGTCGGGAAGCATGCGCCAACTCCAATACTAGTAAGAATTTAGCGAACGCAAGCTTTCTTGCAGTTCGTATTCATTACAACAGACGTTATTACTAAATGGAATGTGAGCGTTAGATTCTTACATTGATTACGATAGCAGGTTACGCATTATGTTTTATGGGCGCTGTGGATGAAGTCCAATTGAGCAATAGATAATGCATAACCTCATCTTGCAGTTCGGCCATAGCCGAAATACGTCTGCCGTGATTATAACATTTCAATCACGTTTTGGGAAGATACATAGTTTCAAGTTCAAGAGTTCTTATCCTTTTAGGCCAAACTGATTGAGAAGTGAACTCAGCTTCAATGCATGAAATCAAGATATCTTATGATTGACTTCCTGTTCAGCGTACTAAAAGAACCGGGCATGGAGCGTGGTCAAGCACGAAACGCGCTACATGGCCAACAGACTTTGGTCCTATCGGTGGACCAGGATTTTTAGGTGAGCGTGGGCAGATGACGATAAGATCAGCCAACCAGTCTGCGGCGCATTGAACGATTTCGCGTTCAGGGCGGCCCTCACGCTGCAAACGTTCCGCATTGGAGAAGTAGCGCGCCCCCTCCTCAAGAATATCCTGGGCGGATGCTACTTCCGCCTGTCGCATCTGTTCGCGCCTGGGAGCAGGAGGATGGGGTGGGCGTAGAAATCGCTCGCGCTGGCGCTCCATTTCTCCCTGTGGGCCACTATCGATCACGTAAAGTAGCCCGATAGTGCGTGCTTCTGATTGCAGCATTGTGGAAACTGCTTTGCTGATCTCTTCAATATTCGTTCCATCCAGGCAGCAGAGTACGCGCATTGATTTCCTCCTCAAAGCAGCAATAGCCAGATAGTAATGGCCCCTGCCAGTAACATGAACGGTGTTACCATTATACCAACTTTAAAGTAATCCAGTCCTGATACATCCAGGTTGCGACGTCGAAGAATTAATAGCCAGAGGATAGTCGCAAGCGAGCCAACCGTCGTCAGGTTCGGTCCCAGGTCGCAGCCGAACATGGTCGCGGCGATAAAGCCCAGGCGGGCAGATGCCGCGATATGCCCCGTAGCTCCAAGCGCCGATCTCATCACGATAGCCATCGGAATATTATTAATCAAGTTGGTGCCGATTGCCGACCCGGCGGTGCCGATAGCAACTGCTCCCAGGCTAGTGCCGCCTGAGAGGTGAATCAGCAACTGGCCAAATTGTGCTGTCAGGTGCGTGTTCTCTACCGCTTTTACGACGATAAACATGCCTCCGATAAACCCGAAAATGGACCACGAGATTTGCTTGCCCAGGTCATTAAATGCCAGTTGTTTCCACACCAGAGCGCCTATGAGCAGGAGAACTGCTCCTCCCAATGCGACCAGAGAGAGCGGCACCTGTAATGCCGAGGCAATGATATAGGCCACTGCAACGAGTAGCAAAACGCTACAGGTGTAGCGGAAGTAGGTTCGATGCCGGATCGATTCGGCTGCCGAGGGCAGGCGCTTGGCATCGAAAGTGCCCCGCACCTGCCTGCGATAGAGCCAGAAAAAGAAAGCGATATTGATGCTGATGACTACCAGGCTGGGCAAAAACAGGAGGCGCAGGAATGTCCAGAGGTCGAGCCGGAACGATGAAAGAATGATGATATTGATAGGGTTGCTGACCGGCAGCAGGAATGAGGCGGTATCGGCAATGAAGGTACACGCAAAAAGGAAAGGCAGGACAGGGAGCCGCAGCCGTGTCACCAGAGTGTAGACGATGGGCGTCAAAATCAAGGCCGTGGCATCGTTGGAGAGTATCATCGAAATCAAACATCCCAGCAGGAAGGTGTTCAGCAAGAGTCGCCTGGAACTACCACCTGCCAGCCTTGCTGCCTGCGCTGCTAACCAATCGAAGAGGCCGGCAGCTTCGGCTAGCGCAGAGATGGACATCATGCCGAGAAAAAAGAAAAATGTATTCCAATCGCTTGCCAGCGTAGCCAGCGCATCAAGGGGATTGATGAGGCCAATGATGAGCAGCAGCGCGGCCCCAGCCAGGGCAATCATGGCCTCGTTCAATTTGAACGGACGAACCATGATGCCAATCAGCGTCAAGAGTGCTATCAGCGAGATAAGTATGGTTGTAGTAAGTGCGGGTACATGAAAGAACTGCAGCATAGAAATAGCATAACCCACTTTAGAGCGAAATGGTAGACGTTAAAGCTATACATAACACGAATTTACGGCTGAGAAAGAGACATTTGCTAACTCTCTCGACGCCTGGGCTTCGCTGTGGTATCATCGGTGCAATCATACAACATTTCATAGAAGGATCGGCTGTACTGTGTATCTCAAGCGCTTAGAAATGCTCGGCTTTAAGAGCTTTGCGAACAAAACCACGTTGGAGTTCAGTACGGGTATCACCGCGGTTGTGGGACCGAACGGTGCGGGGAAATCCAATGTCGCGGACGCGGTGCGCTGGGTACTGGGCGAACAGAGCATGCGCCAGCTACGTGGCAAGAAGAGTGAAGATATCATCTTTGCGGGCGGGCATGGAAAAGCCGCGCTTGGCATGGCCGAGGTTTCTCTGACGCTGGATAACAGTAGCGGTTGGGTGCCTTCCGAGTACAGCGAAATTACCGTCACCCGCCGCAGCTATCGTTCGGGTGAGAATGAATACCTCATCAATAAGCAGAAAGTGCGCCTCAAAGATGTCGTTTTGCTGCTGGCCCAGGCTCGTATCGGCCACGACTCTTATACGGTTGTTGGTCAAGGTTTGATTGATGCTGCGTTGAGCCTGCGTGCTGAGGAACGGCGCGGTTTGTTCGAAGACGCGGCTGGCATACGCCCCTTTCAAGTCCAGCGTGTCGATGCTGAGAATCGCCTGCGCCAGACCGAGCAAAATCTGGATAGGCTGCGCGACATCGTAAGCGAGATAGAGCCGCGCCTGGGACCTCTCGCTGAACAGGCACGCCGCGCCGTCGAGTACCGCCAGTTGAACAACGAGTTACAAAATGTGCTCCTCACCTGGTATGCCCTGCAATGGCGACGTTTGCGCACTACCAGAGAGCATTCTGAGAGCGCGGAACAAGAACAGGCGTTGAAAGTCCGGCAGGTCGAGCAGGCATTGCAGGCAGTGGAGCAACAGAAGGATGCCCTGCGAGCCAGGAAACAAAGCGCGCAGAATGCCATTATCGAGGCGCGTAGAGAACGCGGTGAGGCTAACGAAGTTGTCCAGCGTATAGAGCGCGAACTGGCGGTCAGCGAAGAGCGGATCGCCAGCCTGGAACGGCAGCAGAGCGAGCAACAGCAGGAGGAGCGGCGCCTGCGCGAACGCCTGATAGTCGCCCAGCAGCAGGTGATTGATCTTGAAGAACAATGTGACCTTGCCGATGAAGCCGTGGATACAGATGCAGCATCCTTGGCAACGCTGGAAGCGCAGGTGGCAAAGGCGCAAAAAGAATACGAGATGGATGAACGGCGACTGCGCAGTGCCCAGAGCGAACTCATCCAGGTTCAAGCCCGCCTGGGTGCCAGCCAGTCCGATCTTGGCAGGCAGCAGAAGCATCTTGGAGAACGCAATCGTACCCTGGCGGCGAGGCGCGATAGCATCGCGCAAACGCAGCAATCCCTGCGCGCCCTGGAAACACGCCTGCTCGATGAACGAGCTCATCTCACCACCGCCCGTAACGAGGAACAGCAGTTTGTTCAGCGCAAATCGGCGCTTGCTCGTACTCTTGCTGATGCACAGCAGGAACTCGAACGCTTGAAATCCACACTGGCCGAGGCGGATCGGCAGCGCCGGACCGTTTCAGATCGGCTCAATATGCTGAAAAACTGGCGCACGAGCCTGAGCGGATATAGCGACGGCGTGCGCGCTCTACTACGCCCGCCATCCGCTAACATCTCTGGAATAATTGGTCCGGTTCCCCAACTTGGAGTTGCAACCGCTGGATTGGAAGCTGCATTAGAAGCCGCGCTGGGGCCATATTTGCAGGCAGTAGTGGTTGCGACCTTCGCAGATGCCCGTTCGTGCCTGAATTATTTGCAGTCTTCAAAGGCGGGGAAGGCGATGATCGTGTGGCTATCCCAGAATGAAAAGCAACGAGAGGGCGAAGAGACCTCAGATGCCGCAAGCCAGCAGGTAGGGTTGGAAGAAGAGAGATTACATCGGTTTCTCGAAGGTATACCTGCGTTGAGAGATCGGGTGATTGGTTATGCCTGGCGCTCTATCCAGAGCGAAGCCCGCTATACACAGTTATTTCGCACGATGCTATGTGGCACAGTCATCGTGCATGATCTGGAAACTGCGCGTACTGTACTTGATGCACTGCTGCTCGTGCGAGGAACTGCCAATGATCCCCACATCGAAAAGCTGGTAACGAGAAATGGTGAGGTGCTCCATAGAGATGGCTGGCTGGCTGGAGGAAGCACTAAAGATGCTGGGCAGCAAGGTTTGCTTGCATATGAACGTGAATTACACGAGTTGCCGGAACAGCTTGAAAAACATGTGACCCTGGTTAACCAGATAAACGACATGATCAGCGAGGTGCAGCGCAGCCAGGAGGTACGGCGTGTCGAGCAGAATGCACTCGAGAAACAGTTGCAGAAAGTAACTGCTCGCATCGGTGAATTGAATAAGGCCGTTGGAAATACGCAGCGCGAACAGGAGCGCCTGCAAACCGAATTGCAGCTATCGACCTCAATCGAACAGCAGTTAGCCGCAGAACTGGCCGGATTGGAGCAGGAGGTACAGGCTGCGACTGAACGCGTGCGCGCTCATGAAAAGTCTCAACGCGAACTGGCCGGGCTGGTCGAGGAATTGCAAGCAGAAGTAGAGGAGCGCACGCAGGCCTACCGCTACCAGCAGGATGAACTGGGCAAGGCCCGCACTGCCCTGGCATTGAAACGGCAGGAGGCGAAGGCACTGCGCCAGCAACTGGCCACTCAGCAGGCACAGGTGCAGGATCTGAAAACGCAGGTCGAGCAGCGCGTGTCACGTGTCAAACAGGCGGAGGAGCAAAAGCAGGCTTTACAGCAGGCTATCGCGCTGAACCGGGCAGAACTGGAACAGGCTCGCGAGCAGGTTCTGCTGCTGTCAGAAGCGTTACACGTTGCCGAAGAGCAGGCAAATAAGATTGACGAGCAAATCCTGTCTTTGGAACAGGAGTCGTTGCAACTGCGACATACGATGAACGAGCTGGAGGTAGCCTACCGGCGCTGCCTGCTGGAAAGCCAGAAGGCGCGGGACGCCGTTGAGGCCCTGTTGGAGCAATTGCGTGAAGAGATGGGCATCAGTGATCCAGGAGAACTGCCACGCTATACTGCTACTCAAACTGAATCAGGTCTGAATGGCGTAGATAGCCCAGAAGATGATCTAGAAGTTTCTTCTATCGAGGTGGGTGTGCTTTCGGAGGAGGACGAAGCCCAACTGCGAAAACTGCGCAGGCGTGTTGACAATTTGCGCGCCCGGCTCAAGGCTCTTGGAGGCTCCGATCCAGACGCGCCGCAGCAATATGAGGAGACGCGCACACGCTATGAATTTCTTTCGACGCAGATCGCAGATATGGACCAGGCCGCGCAGCATTTGCGCTCAATCATTAGCCAGCTGGATGCAATGATGGCGCGCCAGTTTGAAGTCACCTTCGCTGCCGTCAATGCGCGTTTCCGCGAACACTTCACGACGCTCTTCAACGGTGGTACGGCGCGCCTGGAACTGATCTCTGCGAGAAATGAAGACGAGGATGGCGCGGCCCCAAATGCTATGCCTGCCGGAGTGGAGGTGATAGTGCAGCCACCGGGGAAGAAGGTGCAGGACTTATCGTTGTTATCGGGCGGCGAGCGAGCGCTGGTTTCGGCGGCGCTGCTTTTCGCCTTGCTGGAAATCAATCCGCCGCCGTTCTGCTTGCTGGATGAAGTCGATGCCGCCCTGGACGAATCGAATGTGACGCGCTTCTGTGAGATTTTGAAGCGTCTCGCTCGCAACACGCAGTTTATCGTGATTACGCATAATCGTGTTACTATGATGGAGGCGCAAGTGATCTACGGCGTCTCAATGGGCGGTGATAGCGTATCAAGGCTGATCTCCATGAAGCTGGAAGATGCTGTCGTTGCCGGAGACCGCTAGCTTTGCAAATTTTTGGAATTTTACGAATTTGCAAAATTCCGCAAAAAAGGTATTGACATGGCTCCCGAATAGTAGTATTATACACCCTGTCAAGAGAACCGCCTGTATGTGCAGGTGAACCGGTGACAATAGCGAAGAGGGTACACCCGTTCCCATCCCGAACACGGAAGTTAAGCTCTTCAGCTCCGATGATACTGAGGGGGCAGCCCCTCGGGAAAATAGGAAGTCGCCGTTTCACCCGCCCACATAGGCGGTTTTTTCATGACTTTATATGTTTCAGCGCCTCCACCAGCATATCTATCTCATCCTCCTTATTATAAAACCCCGTCGATATCCGCAGTGAATCCATCGTCGGAATGTTGCGAATATAAATATTGTGTTCCTGGCTCAGGTATTGCACGACCTCAGTAGTATTGCGACCATCCAGTTTGAAGGAGAGCAGGCCGCTTGCACCGGGCTTTGGAGTCAGAATAGTAATGCCAGGCAATGATTTAAGCGCGTTGCAGGCATAGGTGTTGAGCGATGAAATACGTTCGTAGAGCCAGTCGTAACCGACGGTCTTCTCAAGCCAGTTCAGGACGGCAGCCTGACCAGCCAGTGCTGCTGTCTGGCGCCCGCCGACCTCAAAGCATTGCGCGTTCTCAAGCAGCTCCCATTCAATGCCTTCTTCGTGTTTGATCGACCAGTAGCCAACATAAGTGGGTCTGACATAGTGAAGCGATTCTTTGCGCACGTATAACGCGCCTGTGCCGTCGGGTCCACAAAGCCACTTTTGCATAGGGATGGCGTAGAAATCGATACCGAGCGCTTTCACATCGAGCGGTATTGCGCCTGCCGATTGCGCGCCATCGATTAGCACAGGAATGCCCAGTTCGTGGCCGGTGCGTGCGACTTCGCGAATATCGAGAACGGCCCCGGTCGTCCAGGTAACATGAGAAATGGAGATCAGGCGCGTGCGCGGCGTTATCAAGTCAGTAATGGCTTCAAGAATGGGACGGTCAGTATTCGGCCCCAGGTCGGCAAAACGTATCACGACTCCTGCACGATCACGAAGCTGGTAGAGCGGGGCAAGCAGACTCATATGCTCGTGATTAGTGGTAATAACCTCATCTCCAGCATGCCAATCAATACCATAGCTGATGATATTCAGGCCCTCGCCGGTGTTGTCGGTCAGAGCGATCTCGCCCTCGTGAGCGTTGAGCAGACTGGCTACACGTGTGCGGGCCTCGGCGTAAATTTTTCCCATCGACTCGAATGCGGCTGCTCCTAAACGGCCATTGCGCCATTCGCTATCTATACGTTCCTGCATAGCAGAAATAACGCACGTGGGCAAAGGGCCGAATGTGCCCGTGTTCAGGTAGATATGAGATGTGGTGGCAGGCATTTCCTGGCGAATAGACTGTAAATGTGTGAGGTCCGGCAAAATAACGCTCCTTCGTAGCTCCATCGTAGAAGTATCTTCGTTGCGTGTGGGTTCATCGCCTGTTTTCGCTATTGGGTTGCTGCAAACGATGAACGAGCGCTGACAACTATTCAGTGTAATCAAAGTATATCTCAAAGTTTAGAGAGGTTGCCAGTTGTGAGCGTTCGTGACAATTGTCAATTACGGAGTTTCTGGCATGGCATAATCAGCTTGAGGCTGTCCTGGCTCTGGCAGGGAAAGGTAGTACGCCATGTGCATCTAAAAGACCACGACGGTCATTTCGGTCTGAGGGAGGGATTGAACTATCTGCACCCGGGTGAAGGACAGATCGATTTTCGACGCTTTGTACAGCAGTTGAAAGCGGCAGGTTATGATGGCGCTTTGAGTCTGGAAGCGCGAGCAATCGATTCCGAAGGGCAGGTCGATGTTGAACGCATCCAGGCGAGTCTGCAATTTATGAGGCAATTGATTGGTTGATAAGAAGGCCTGCGTCTACGCCTGACTTGAAACGTGCGATAATGTGAATAGAGAAAAAACCTTTAACCAGGAGATAGCGTCTTATGCGCATACGCAATTACAGGCCGGGAGATATTCCGACGCTTTTACATATACAACAGGTTTCCGCCCAGGCTGATGGTACCGAGGCGATGAGCGAGGCCGATTTCGAAGAATGGCTGGAGCAGCCCGATCTTGCTGCACCCATGAATGTGTTCAGGATTACTGACGATGACGAAGATGATCCAGATGAATGGGGGCAGGCGGGAACGCTGGATGGTCTGGAAGGTGAGACAATTGGGTATACTGTGCTGCAATTGCGCCGGAGTCAGCACGCCTATCACTTTCTTTGCGAGGGAGCGGTGTTGCCACAGCACCGGCGTAGAGGCGCCGGACAAGCCCTGCTGATCTGCGCGCTTAATCATGCCCGTATGCGAGCATCAGAATTTGAATTTGAGGCGCAACAGGAGGGCTTTCCTATCTACTTTGAGGCGTTGCTGCCAGTTCGCGATCCTGCATCGGAGAAACTGGCGGCGAAATTCGATATGCAGCCAACCGATGAGCAGGCTTTGAAGGGTATGAGGCTGTATCGTTTCAAATTGTGATTACACTTTTTCGAAATCCGTTTTCACGGTGTAAGTGCCATCAGAAATTTCTTCCAGGGTATAATCGCCAAAGAGAACGGGATCGGCCTGATAGAGGCAGAGGAAGGCGCGAACTGCCAGTTCGCGAATCTCGGTCTCGGCATGTGCGCTGGCTCGCATCTCGATAATGTGTCGCCAGGCGCGGGCATTGCCGGTGACGACGATGGGGGCCTCTGTTTCGTTGGGCAGGATCGAACGGGCAGTCTGTTGCACTTTTTTGCGCAGGTCGGTGCGGACCTCGGCGCTCAGAATCTTTGTTCCTGCCTGCTGCATCTCCAATAAGCGATTGGTTAGAGTCGCATACTCACCGGCGGCACGTTCGATGCGCTCTAGAAATTGCGCGTGCAGCTCCTCATCACCCTGGTATTCGGGACGCTCGACGAAGCGTAGCATGCGACCGGATACGTAGCGCTGGCTCAGCTGGGAAAATCCGAGTCCAGCACGATGTCGTACCAGTTCGTGTGTGACGCTGCGCGAGATTCCATACAACAGGAGGCTATAGTTAGCATGTTCAAAGACCGAGCCGTGCCCTGAAGACTTGAGGTTGTTGAAGTAACGTTCCGCGTTAACATTAAATGTTCGACCGCGACCGAAGCTCATATAGCAAAGCTGGCCGGCGATTTTGCACAATTGCGCGCCGTCCGGCAAGGGTGTCGGGTCGTCCAGGTACTCGCTAAAATGGAGCGATTCGTCGAAGCCCGCGAGGAACCCTTGCAATCCTGCCGGATAAACGTGTGGACGCGCCAGCATCACTACCCCTGGTTTCAGAAGGTACGCAATACCGCCAGGTGAATGCTGTATAGGGGAATGAATTGTGGCGAATCCTGCATCCTCTTTGCCGCTGAGATCGCGGAAGAGTGTTTCAGGCATGATTACAGACATAGATGCCTCCTGATTTACTTGCTCATACATATTATCCTGCTGATAAGTCTAGCAGGTCGGAAGCGGTCTGGCTACACTACAGTACAAACAGCTATTTGTTCTCTGTAGATACCTCCGCGGGCTTCTCTGGTAGAGCAAGTAATGCATCTAATGTAGAGCGACGAACACGGTAGGCCTGGCGTGTGCCACGGTGCGGAAGGGTAATAGCTTCCAGAATACCATTTTTGATCCAGCGGCGTACCGTTGTATCATCGACACGTAATTGTTTGGCAACTTCACGGACCGTCAACAGGTCTGATTCGTCTTTAGCCACGTTGCCCTCTTTCTGGTCGTGTGCTAGAAAGGAGAGCAGTCCTGTTTTAGTGCAGCTAATTGCAGGACTGCATACATCATATATTTGACTATAAAGACGAACATCCTGTTTTTTAGTAACTCTGAGGATTAAAGCCGCTGCTGACTCTATTGCATTATTCGTGTAGTTTCAACGAAAAAGCCACCTTTATGTGCTAATGAATGAAATCTTGTGTGTTATTGTTTCTATCCGCCAATCATCGACATACTTCGGTTGGCACGTTTGAAACGCTTATCACCAATATAGTGCTTCAGTTCTTTGTTCCAAACGGCCTTGCGTATGACGTTGGCAAGCTCTTCGTCCGTAGCATCTGAGCGGATTACTGCCCGCAGGTCGGTTTCTTCGGTGGCAAAGAGGCAGGTACGGAGTTGACCATCGGCAGTCAGGCGAATGCGGTCGCACGATGAACAAAATGGCTCGCTGACAGGATTGATGAAGCCGACTTCGCCAATGCCGTCGCTAAAAGTATAGCGGCGCGCTGTTTCGGATGGATCACCTGAAGTGATGGGAACGAGCGGGCCATACTCAGCTTCGATGATGGCTTTCAGTTCAGCACCGGTCAGGATATCTTCCTTGCGCCAGATCTGGTCGGCATCGAGCGGCATAAATTCGATCCAGCGTATGACATACGCTTTGCGCCGTGCCAGGCGCGCGAAATCGAGCACCTCATCTTCACTAAATCCGCGAATGGCGACAGCATTCACTTTAATCGGATGAATAGAGGGATATTTTTCGAGTTCTTCCAATCCTTGCAGGACGCGGTCGAGTTGATCGCGGCGCGTCAACTGCGCGAATTTCTCACGAACGAGCGAGTCCAGGCTGACATTGATGCGCGTCAGGCCGGCTTCGGCCAGTGCAGCTGCCTGTTGTTTCAGCAGGATGCCATTGGTGGTCATACTGAGGCTGTGTAGACCTTCGATCTGGCGCAACTGTCGCACGAGTTCAGGAACATCGCGTCGCACCAGCGGTTCGCCGCCGGTCAAACGTATCTGCTCTATACCAATGCTGACTGCGACCCTGGTGATGCGCACAATCTCTTCATAGGAGAGAATCTCGGCCTTTTTGAGCCAGGGCAGACCCTCTGCGGGCATGCAATACGTGCAGCGAAAATTGCATTTATCGGTAATTGAGATACGCATGCTTTTGATACGGCGTCCATAGCTATCGACGAGCGGTTCCATATTTAAGTCTCCTGGGTTATATCTGAGTTGGCTGGTCGGTAATGTCTATGTATTACTATACCACATTTCGGCAGTATCAATCCCGTAGGAGCGGCATAACTTCTCGCGCAAAACGTTCGATCTGCTCCATACGATCTGGCCAACGTGGGACCATGAATTGGAGCGCCAGGTGATCGACACCAATTTCGCGATAGGCCTGAAGAGCTTCCACCAGTTGTTCAGGGGTGCCGCGCAGGTGGCTCTCATCCTGTGGCGCCGGTTCGCGCGTCACCTCAATCGGGCGGCAGCATGCCAGCCCCACCTGTTGCGGGTCGCGTCCAGCTTCGATAGCCAGGCGCTGGACATTGTCATAACCAGCCTTGAGTTCCGAGGGTGTGATCTGTACATAGTAGGGAAACCATGCATCGCCGTATTTTGCTGCGCGGCGTTGGGCGCTGATTCCTTCGCCTCCGACCCAGATAGGAATGCGCGGCTTCTGGATAGGTTTGGGATAGAAAGCCAGGTCCTGAAAATTGTAGAACTGGCCCTGGAAAGTTATATGCTCTTCTGCCCACAGCCGCGAAAGAATCTGAAGTTGTTCGTCGGTCATACGCCCCCGGTCCTTGAACGATACGCCCAGGGCGGCAAATTCCTCTTCCATCCAGCCTACGCCAATGCCCATAATGAGACGGCCCTTTGAAAGTTGCTCAATGGAAACGGCTACGCGCGTCCAGTACAGGGGATGACGATAGGGCAGAACGAGGACGCTGATGCCCAGGGTTATCTTCTGCGTGCAGCCGGCCAGAAATGCCAGGCATGTGAGCGAATCCAGGAATGGACGGTCGGGTGGGACGATAAATTCGTGGTTCTCGCTGTATGGGTAAGAAGTGGAAATATGCCAGGGCGTGACGACGCGATCTGCCGACCAGATGGCGTCAAATCCCTGCTCCTCGGCGCTCTGTGCTGCCTGCATCAGGGTATCCGGCCCCGTTGCTCTGCCCGAAATAGGAAGAAATACGCCAAACTTCACCGGCTGGCTCCTTTCAGTTGGAACTGTTTTCTGTAGTGAAGTGTACCATGGCTTTTAGGAAGGGGCAATGTACCGGATCTCCCTCGTAAAGAATCATATCTTGAGCCGGCAGATTCCTACTGTCTACCATCCAGGAGAATTTGCCATCGCTCGACTTTTGCGATGCGCCGCACTCCTTCTGAAATCCAGGGATCGCTGGCGAAGCGGGTCTCGATGGCTTGCCTGCTTTCAGCGTTGATGATCAGGAGAACTTTTTCTTCACTGTCAAGCGGGCCACCCAGGACAATGAAGCCATCATCGACAAAGGCATCCATGAGCTTTGCATGCTCATCCCAATACTTTTGCTCGCGCATCGAACGTTTGTTGTCCCAGTTATCACCTCGCTCTAGCGTGACAACGAAATAGGTTAAAGGTTGTTTCGGCATGGATCTCGCCTTTCTGAGCATATGACATTTTTCTTCTATTCTATGCTCAATACAGGACAAATTCCTTCCTAAACAACCTTGTGTGTGACAATATGCCTGCTAGAAACGATTAGCGCCGGCCCTCCCAAAGTACACGTTCTTCCGACCGTGGATCATCCACCACTTGTGAAGTGGTATCGAAGCGCATCGTTGCTCGTTGCTCCAGGTTATATTGCGGCCAGCCGGGAGTGCCACTGCTAGCAAAGGCGATCCAGGCGGTATGCATGGCATCGGCGAGCTGCTGTGGAGGGTTGGGTCCTGCCAGTCCTTCGTAGCCTTCCTTGTCCAGATTGTCGAAGATGAAAGGAACATCCAGCGCATGGCATGCACCCAGGCGCCCATCGAATGAGGGAGATTGCCAGGCGAACTCGTACATATAGGTGCCCCCGGTACCCTGTTGAGAGTGGACCTCGGCCATGCGGATGGCCGGGATGCGGAAAAACCAGTCGGTGATGATGGTGGCAAGCAATTCACCGGGTGTGGCGTCCTTACGATTTGCGCGGTAGGTGGCAAGGGTTTCTTCAACCGGCATTCCATACCCTGCGATAGCAGCACGGAGCATCTGCTCATTGACAAGCTTGATCGTTCCTTGAGGAACCACATAGAGCCGGAACTCGTCGGCGTTGGTTCCAACCAGCACATCGATGTTCGCACCCGCTCCGGCGGCAATAGCGTCGATGGGAAGTGTTGGCAGCGACTCTCCATCGATCACCGGCAGGAAAGGTACGCCGTTGATCGCGGCCTCTCCCCAGCGCTCCGGGTTGGGATTCGCGGAGATTTCGACTCTCATTTGCTGCTGGGCTTGAACAAGGCGGCTGATGGGGACGGTTGCGATAGCCTGGAGTGTTGGTTCAACGCCCAGCTTCTCAGCCAGCGCGTGGCCGATCTTTTTTGCTGTGGCAGGTGAAAAGGCATGGTGAGCTGCTCCGCTCTGAGCGATGCCGCGGCGAAAGAGGCCAGAAGCGGCAGGCATCGCCATCAATGTGCCGACGCTCATCCCGCCAGCCGATTCGCCAAAGATGGTGACGTTGTTGGGATCACCGCCGAAGTTGGCAATGTTTTCCTGCACCCAGGTGAGGGCTGCGATCTGATCGAGCATACCGAGGTTGGCAATGCCATCCCCAAGATAGAGGAAGCCATCGGCTCCCAGGCGATAGTTGATGGTGACGCAGACGACCCCGTGCTGGGCGAAGCGCGTGCCATCATATGTTGGCCATGCCCCTGACCCGTTAAGGAAGGCGCCGCCATGAATCCAGACCATCACCGGCAATCGCGCGCTTCCTAATTCCGGTGTCCAGATATTGAGGTTCAGGCAGTCCTCGCCGGGGATATCTACTTCTGGCAGGAGAACATCGAAAGGGGGAAAATATGGGGCCTTGGGTGCTGTCGGGCCAAAGTTGAGCGCCTCGCGCACTCCATTCCATGGTTCTGCGGGCCGTGGCGGCGAGAAGCGGTTGGGGCCAAAAGGTGGCGCTGCGTAAGGAACACCCTTGAATGCTGCTACTCCATCAGATACACTTCCCTGTACGCTTCCCTGGCGGGTTCTGACGACTGTTTGCATCCTACATCTCCT
This sequence comes from Ktedonobacteraceae bacterium, assembly GCA_035653615.1. NCBI lineage: Bacteria > Bacillati > Chloroflexota > Ktedonobacteria > Ktedonobacterales > Ktedonobacteraceae > Ktedonobacteraceae bacterium. The sequence goes on from DASRBN010000042.1 coordinate 37,798, forward strand.
TCTAATTTGGGACATGTAAAATATTAGAAGCTGAAAAGGTTTAGAGAAAGTATATCATATTGAAGCGGTTGGTAATTGGTTACCACTTTTGATTGCTACTGAACAAAAGGCACGCTAGCCGGGAGATAAGCTAGCGTGCCTTTATCCGTTAGTCTGGATGTTTTGTGAGCCTATACGTCGTAGTAGAGCGCGAACTCAATCGGCGCCGGTCGCAGGCGCACCTCGTCGGCCTGCGCGCGTTTCATTTCTACATAATGTTCGAGGACATCGGTTGTGAAAACGCCGCCTTCGAGCAGGAAGGAATGGTCATCCTCAAGCGCGTTCAAGGCTTCGTCGAGAGAACCGGGAACGGAGCGAATCTCGCGCAACTCCTCTTTCGACATATGATACAGGTCGCGATCAACCGGCCCGTAGCCATAATCGCTGGGATCGATGCCGCGCTTGATGCCGTCGAGACCGGCCATCAGTAGAGCGGAGAAGGCCAGATAGGGGTTCGCAGTCGGATCAGGCGGGCGGAATTCGATACGCTTGGCGGATGGGCACTCCGTCAATGGGATGCGTACTGCCGCGCTGCGATTGCCCTTGGAGAAGACCAGGTTGACAGGAGCTTCGAAGCCGGGCACCAGGCGCTTGTAGCTGTTCGTGGTCGATGCCACGATTGCCAGCAGCGCGGGTGCGTGTGTCAGCAGGCCACCAATGTAGTAGCGGGCGATCTGTGAGATGCCGGCGTAGCCTTCCATATCGAAAAACAGGGGTTTCTCGCCTTTCCACAGGCTCTGGTGGACGTGCATGCCGGAGCCGTTGTCGCCAAAGACCGGCTTGGGCATGAAGGTAACGGTCTTGCCATACTTGCGCGCGGTATTCTTGACGACATATTTATAAAGCATGACATTATCCGCGGTCTTGAGCAGGGTATTGAAGCGGATATCGATCTCGGCCTGTCCAGGACCACCGACCTCGTGATGCTGGGCCTCGACTGGCACGCCTAAGTCTTCGAGCAGTAGCGCCATCTCGCTACGAACATCCTGCAAGGTATCGTTGGGGGCGACCGGGAAGTATCCCTCTTTCACACGCATACGGTGACCAAGGTTGGCGCTACCATTGCGAGAGCTATTCCAGTGTGCCTCGTCGGAGTCAATTTCCGCATACTGGATATTTGAGGTAGAGTTGTATCGCACATTGTCAAAAATGAAAAATTCGGCTTCAGGGCCGAAGTAGCTGGTATCGGCTATGCCGGTAGAACGAAGATATGCCTCGGCTTTGCTGGCAATATAACGCGGGTCGCGAGAATAGGGTTTTTTACGACCGGCGGGTCCGGGATGGGCGATATTACAAACCAGGCTCAATGTTGGTACTGCGGTGAAAGGGTCCATAATGGCGCTATCCGCATCGGGGATAACCAGCATATCACTTTCGTTGATGGTCTGAAAACCACGGATACTGGAACCGTCAAACGCTTTCCCTTCCACGAACGTCTCTTCTCCAAGTTCACGCAAAGGAACACTGAAATGCTGCCAGGTTCCCGGTAAATCGACAAACTTGAAGTCCACCATTCTAGCACCGTGATCTTTAGCGAATTCTAATACCTCTTCAGGGGTCATGTTTTCTGCTCTCCTTTTACTTACATCTGTAACTGCCTGATTGCTGGAAGAAAAGGCCTGCGATATCATAGAGATTTAAATTGGTTAATTTGTACAGGAGATAAACATGCGCACTGCATGATACCGTCCTGTTCAACTCTTCTGTAATATTACGCGGTTTAATCGGTAAATTCTATGGCTAGATTACCTAAAGCACTCTCCCTTGATTTATGCAATTTGCACAAGTCGGGGGAGAAAAACGGATATGGCTTGCATACGTGAAAGGGAGTGTATAATATAAGCTATAGATTGGTAAGAGGAGAATATTATGAAGAAGCCGGACCTACCACTATCGACCCCGCTATTGCCACCTCCCAGGCCTCGTTTTGTTTATAGAATTCGCGCCTGGCTGCGTACCCGAACCGGGCGCATCGTCTTTCCCCTGATTACATGGTTCATTGGTTTGCTGATTGGGATTATGATCGTGCTATCCATCGCGCTTGGGGGGGATGGACAACTGCACGCGACTCCTAAATTGCCGGTATCGGGAGATATTATTGTAGAAGCCGATAAGACGTATCTTACTGATCTGATTATGCAGGACCTGCAAAGCGCCGGATTACCCGGCACGGTCAAGAATGTGCGAGTCACGCTGGTCAATGGCGATCAAATGACCATTACCGGTGATGATGAATTTAGTTTTTTAGGCTTTGGCATGACGCGCAATTTTACGGTTGTAGTGCAGCCATATGTGACTTCATGCGTACTCCAGGTACATGTTGTACATGTTGATTTGAATAGTATACCGGTCACGGGCTTTGTATCCGCTTTTGAGGAGAATATCAATTCACAATTGCAGATGAAACCGACCGGGCTTCCCTCCGGTTTTACCTACTGCACCGTGGGGGTGCGTACAGAAACCGGAGGGTTGTTTATAAGTTACGCGGCAACCCCGGTTTAGCCTTTATCCTTATCGTTGCACGCGCCCGGTCACATCGCCACTCATCAGGTGTTGCACCTCAGCGAGGGTCACCAGATTCAAGTCCCCTGGAATCGTGTGTTTGAGCGCAGAAGCCGCGACTGCGAAGTTCAGCGCCTCTTGCTCATCCATACCTGTCGTCAGACCATAGATCAATCCGGCTGCAAAGGAATCCCCGGCTCCAACGCGATCAACGATATCTCATAAGGGCCAGATTCAAGACTTTTGTCAAAGTTTGATCATCCAGGAAATCCAGACCTATTAATTACAGGAAATGACGCTCTTAATGCCCGCAGGTCGTTCAAGAATGCGCTCGGCGGCCTGTTCAATCGGAGTGCGCTCCGCCATCAGAGCACGTACAGCATCGGGCCAGCGCCGGTGGAAGGTCTCCAGATCTGCGATTGCAGCGTTGAAAGCTTGTGGTCCCGCGTTGACCGTTCCCAACACCACCTGATTCTTCAAGACCATCTCGCGAAAAAGGGAGGCTGGATCGGCTTCAATCAGGGTTTGTCGGCCAGGGACGCCCGTCAGGATATAGATTCCATTCGGACCCAGTGCCCGTAGCACGTCCAACGCGAGCGCGGAGTGACCGACCGCCTCATAGACTAGATCGATCGCACCAATCTCTGCTTCAAGCTGAGATGGCAAGAGCGTCCGGCTCGAAAGGTAGGTCGCGCCAATGGCTTTCGCAACTGCGATACGGGGATCTGGTTCTTGCTCCCGCGAATAGATGAACGTCTCGAATTCGGCTGTTCGCAGGGCCATCGCGCCTAACAAACCCACCGGGCCTGCTCCCAGAACCAGTGCTGTGTGCCCACGACCCTGCGTGCGCGCAGAGACTGACGGGTCAATCCAGGGAGGACGACGTTGCGTGAGTCCATACAACTGATATTCTGCTTTTTCGATGATGGTCAGCGGCTCAACCAGCACAGCGCTCTCACGGAGGTGATGTGGCACGAGATGCATGTAGCATGCCTCATCCACAACCAACTCAGTCAAATAGCCATGCACCCCTTTGATGCCGCGCTCGGTAAAATCCCCCGTTTCGCAGAAATCCTGATGACCGGCACGGCAGGAGCGGCACCTGGCGTGAGGACAGGGACGGCGCACCGTTGGCACGACCAGGTCACCCGGCGCAAGAGAAGTGACGGCTGCCCCAGCCTCGACTACTTCACCTAACGCTTCGTGACCGATGACCAGGTAATTGGCGCCCGCTGGAGGTGTACCATAGGCAAAGGTGCAGATCTCTTTATCCGTGCCACAGATCCCAATATCCAGCATGCGGAGCTTGACCTGATCCGGTTGGGTGATGACCGGCTCATCCTGTTCAATGAGCTTCACTTCCCGGCTCGCGGGAAACACGGCAATCGCTTTCATCCGTTCCTCCTTAAAAAGGTATCCAGCAACAACCCGCGTATAAACTTGGGACAGCGTGGTTAGAGACTCCAAAAGAGATGTGGGGCACCTTTGATTAAATCATGAGACGTTCCAGGTGATCAACGGATTCAGGAACCACAACCCTTCCTTTTCCGAAAATATCGGTATGGCCCCAACGACCGGGGATGCCTGACATCTGCAGGTAGCCCAATGTTTTTGGGACAACCGGGTGAGCTGTGAGACGGTCACCTACCGGTTCCAGTCCGAGCATTGTGCGAATCAAGAGCAGGGGCGTTCCTGTCGCCCAGGCTTGAGGACTGCACGCCGTTGGGTATTCGACTGGAAAGCCCGTCAGGTTTCTTGCATAGCCCGCAAATGCCTCCGGTAAACGGCCCTCAAAGAATCGCGCCGCTTCTAGCATGGCAAGCGCAATGCGCGCCGCTTCCTCATCATATCCATAGCGTCTGAGTCCCAGCGCAATAATCGAGTTGTCATGGGGCCAGACGGTGCCAATGTGATAGCCAAGAGGATTGTACCCGCCCTCTCCCTCGGCCATAGTCCGTATGCCCCAACCGGAAAAGAGTTGGTCACTCATCAAATGGCGCTTACATGCTTCTGCCTTCTCCTTTTCGACAATGCCGCTCCAGAGCAGATGTCCGATATTGGAGGTGAGTGAATCCACCTGACGACCATCGCCATCGAGAGCCAGCGCAAAAAACTCCCGCTGCTCGACCCAGAAATCCTGGTTAAAGTGGCGCTTGAGTTCTGCTGCTTCTTTCTCCAACCGCCTGGCCAGTTCCGGGTCGCCCCAGAATGTTCGCGCGAGGCGAGCGCAGCGCACCTTCGCATCGTAGACATATCCCTGGATCTCACAGACCGCAAGAGGGCGACGGGCAAGACTCCCATCGGCAAAGAGGATCGAGTTCCAGGAGTCTTTCCAGCATTGATTTTCTAACCCGGTTTCCTTGTTTCGGCGGTCATACTCCACGTAGCCATCCCCATTGAGATCACCAGAGGTATCGATCCAGGTCAGAGCGGTCCGCGCTTCCATTTCTAACTCACGCACCAGGTTCTCATTACCCGTCCAGCGTTCATATTCATCCAGGCAGACGAGGAACAGCGGTGTGGAGTCGGCGGCTCCATAGTAAGGGGAGTGCGGGCGCTCCTCAAAGGCTGTCATCTCGCCAAAACGGACCTCGTGGAGGATTTTCCCCGGTTCCTCGTCTCGGAAATCATCGTAGCGTGTGCCCTGTTGTAAGGCAAGCTGCCGCAGGGTGGTTTCGAGTATCTCCGGATAGAACGGTAGGGCCTGGAGACCGGTGAGCAGGCTATCGCGCCCAAAGATGGTCATGAACCAGGGTAATCCGGCAGCCGGTAATGCGCCACCAGGCACCAGGTAGGAGTGAAAGCGCAGCGCAGCGAGATCGACCAGGCTGCGCTGATAGATGCGACCCAGCCAGGGCCAGCCGGAGGTGATCTCGGGTGCATCCTGGTGCCACTTTGCCAGTCCCAGTTGCATATCTGGTCTGACGCGTAACGCGCTGTGTTGATACCGCACCGCATTGTGGAGAATATGCATATTGGATATCTCTACATCAACTTCCAGGCAGGCATGCCATTCCTTGTGAGGCTCAATATGTACAGAGAAGGTGAAACCATGCTCATCAATAGCGGCCTGTGCCGTGGTAGAAATCCATGTCTCACGGACATAGCCCTCGCGACGATAGCCCAGGATTAAGAGGCGATCCTCAATGTGGTGGAAGTAAGTTCCTTTTTTCGGAAGCGCGTCTTTGACTTCAAAAAGATCAGCAAAATCGGCTGCGACATCGAGACGAACCTGAAAATCAACCGGCTGCTCTTTATGATTAGCAATCGTCAGGTCTTCGTGAAAACCGTTGCCAACGGAGCGTTTGCGTATTACGGAAAGATCCGCATCGACATAGGTGGTCCCTGTTCCCGGTGCAAGAAAGAACTGTGCGCTAAAGTAGCTGTCAAGCTCGTCCGTTGACAAAATAGCCAGCTGTTTCCCATCAAGCGCCAACACCCAGCGCGAAAGGAAGCGCGTATCCCACGAGAACAGACCTGTCGGTTCACTTGTAGAGGCATCAATGTTTCCGCGCCGATCACTCACAACAAACGTATTGCCTTCAAGGATGCTGATCGTATTTTCGCTCATGACTCTCTCCTGCTGCTTGCCATGTGCGTGCTCTTGCCTGGCTGGTTTTCAAAGACCCGCTGGAAAACGTGGGCCAGTCCAATATTTCCCTGAATAGCCAGCTTGCCCTGAAGGAAGGCGGTGAGCGGATTTTGCACGCCTCTAGCAAGAGCAAGGAAGGTGTCTTCACTACAGGACATGACACTATCGGGGAGCATGGCATCACGATTGACGGTGATGGCACCTTTGTTGATCACCACATTCCAATATCCTTCTCCCTCAATGTTCCACCGGACAGTACCTGAAACACTGTGAAGCAGGGGTTCGTAACGACGCGTTGCCAGTGCTGTGAAGAATTCCTGGACTTGCTGAGACATTATTGCTTTCTCCTTGCCAACCCTATGGTCTGCATGTTGCCGTTATGCCCGCGCGGGGATCGCTGGTCCGAGCATTTCGTGTAAGCGAGCCTCATCTTCCTGTGAGAGTGAAGTTCGGATCACTTCAAACCGGTACTGTTTCAGTGCCGGCAACACCCTATCGGCAACCTCGTTACTGGTGAGCAAAAACAGCGCGGCTTCGCCGGGATGGATCGCGCTGCCCACCTGTTTGATAAAATCATCGTTGATTCCAACGTCGCTGAGTCTGCCTGCAAGCGCGCCCGCTCCCGCGCCAATCGCAGCGCCCAGCAAAGGGGATAGGAACAACAACCCTATCAGCATGCCCCAGAAGGCTCCTCCCAGTGCGCCTTTTCCCACCAGGTCATTTTCCTGACGGATTTTTGGCCTGCCATTCGGTTTCAATGTCACAAGAGCGGCATCTTCCACTGTGATCAGGTGCTGCTGGTTCAGGCGCTTCAGCGTATCGAGAATGTTGTCCGCAGTAGTCTCATCCGCGCATTTGAGTACAAAGAGATTACTCATGGATATGCTCCTTTTCGAGGGGGGTATTTTCTCACTCCGATGTATCTCGTCCCCTCTAATGCTAGTATGAGGAGGAAGTATCATGAAAACATTATGAGCATCGTTATGGGCAATGGCCTGGGTACTGATCGAGATGCAGTTTCCAGACCTGATGCGTCTGTTCCTGGCCATCAAGGATGGCACAGCACTCTGGGAAGCCATAACAAAAAAAACTTTTCTGGAACGGTTAAGCATCTTGACCGTCCCAGAAAAGTGACCAAAACTGCGCTGTTTCTGACTTCTGATGATGCATCGTTTGTGCTAGGATTAGAGGTTGCTGCGGATGGTGGCCGACTTTTAAACGCCATGCGGCCGGGTTTTCGACGATTTACCTCCTATGCTTTTAGCGGGACCTTTCCCGCTAAGCTGTATCTCTCTGTTTCCCTGCCCTCAACAAGTTTCAAAAGTGTTCGATAACGTGTTGTATTTTCAAATGGATGGTTTCCCGGGGTTCGCTCGAGAAGTGGGCCTCCATTTGCTGCTTCGCCGATTCTTCGCCATCGTAACGGACGGCCAGCCGGTAGATATCCCGCTGGGCGATTTCCGAGTCATCAATCAGTTCGGCAGTGCCGCTGACGGTGACGTAATTGTATCCATCTGGTACGCATACCGAAATGCGTGGATCGCGGCGCAGGTTACGATCTTTGAGGCGACCGATTTTCGTATTCATGACGATGGTATCACCCTCAAGCAGGTACCACATGGTGGTCAACTGGACAGAACCATCGACGTTGATCGTTCCCAGTACGGCAAACCGGCGCTCTTGCAAGAACGCACGCGCTTTTTCAGATAGTTGAGTAGCCATAAATATTCCTCCCTTTTTTATTGATAATTCACAAGTTCGGGGTTGCAAGCTTAGCATAATTCGCTTGTTGGCAAATACAACCAGCGTCTTGTATCTCGTGGAGATCATCAATCGTGTCAACATCCATAGCGAGGCCACGGCTGTTGTAGATCAAGTAATGTAAGTTTCTCTGTATTGCTGCTTGTTTATGGAGGTGCAGGCTGTTGGGGCCAAAGAGATATGGCAACGCCAGCGGCGGGCGTACAAGGACAGCGTTGGTTCCAGTTCCCTCCCTTGATGCCGCAAGTACGACTTCATACTGTGCAGATTGCCTGGCGAGAGCGCGAATATCGCAAACCGTCAGCAAGGGAAGGTCTGCGGAGATCGTCAAAAGGGCAGCTGAGCCTGCTGCGAGTTCTCGCCGGGCGGCAGCTTCCAACGCGGGGTTATGTCCATCTCTCTCTTCAGGCAGCGCGTGTGCCCCCCATTGCTCGGCCTGGGATAGCACCCGAGCATCGGCGCTTACTACTGATATATGTTCGAAGCATTCGCTCTGGCGCAGAATCCGCAGCACATGATGCAGCATATCCAGAACTAATGTTTCGCGTTCGTGCTGTGTTAAAGAGGGGACCAGGCGACTTTTAGCCAGGGCGAGCGATTTTACCGGAATAAGAGCTGTATACTTCATAATTTTCAGGTGAAGATATTTCCTATAGCCATAAACTATTCGACTAAACTCCTTCAAAAAGGGAATTTAAAATGCCAGGCCCGCTGCCTCCAGGACGTACCGCGCCAGGGCAGCTTTTGCCTGGCTATCGCGCATAATAGTATTGGTTGCCATCGCCGGTATGCCCAGGTCTTCGATTCGTTCGATCAGGTGAGCATCCTGTTCGTCGATGACCATTACATCCAGGAAATCCCGGTAACAGCGGGCAACACCAACAGGTGATACTTCCATTCCCAGACCGCGCATCAACTTGTCGGCAGGTCCTTTGATCGGCGTTCCACCGACAATCGGGCTGACGGCGACCACCATGCCGCTAGCTTCGTGAAGCGCATCATGGATACCGGGAACGGCCAGAATGCTACCGATACTCACGATAGGATTGCTGGGCGCAATCAGGATGGCCTCGGCCTCCTTGATGGCATCCAGAACTCCTGGAGCCGGTTTCGCTTCGCTGGTGCCAATAAAGACGACATCCTGTACTTCATCTGTGCAGTGCCGTTTGACCATGTATTCCTGGAAATGAAGCAGGCCTGCTGGCGTCTGAATATGTGTCGCTATGGGTTGATCGCTCATAGGTATGATACGGATATTCAGGCCAAAATGCTGACGCAGGTTCTCGGTGACTTCGCTCAGCGTCTTTCCCTGCCTGAGCAGGTTCGTGCGATGTATATGCGTGGCAAGATCGCGGTCGCCGAGCAGGAACCAGTCTTCATTGCCATAGGCCGTCAATTGCTGCATCGTATTGTAGGTATCGTTGCGAATGCCCCAGCCACGCGTTTCATCAACCAGTCCGGCGAGGGTATAGGTCACGATATCGATGTCGGGCGAGACATGCAGTCCGTAGAAATCGCGATCATCGCCGGTATTGACGATGACGGTGAGCCTGTTCTGAGGCACAACCTGTACCAGGCCTTGTAAGAAGCGGGCCGCACCTACGCCGCCGGCAAGAACTACAATCATAAGATCCTCTAATCAAAGCGAACTATTAAGCTATTCAATGGCAGACGCTCACGTCGTTGTGGGTCAGCGGCTGCGTATCCAACGGTAATCAATGCGTGTGGGATGAGTCGTTTGTCCAGGTCGAGCGAATTACACACCACTTCCGGGCAGAACAGTGGGGCACACATCCAGCCGCTATCAAGTCCTAGGTCGTAGGCCATCAAGAGCATGTTTTGAATGGCCGCTCCCAGGCTTTGTATCGCCATGATCGTTTCGTCGGCCTGCCTTTTTTCATCCAGGTAATGGTCGAGGTCTTCAAGATACAGGCATGGAATAATGATGACGGGTGCATTCAGGATGCGCTGCCGTGATTTCTCAAGCCGGATGTTGACAATCTCCTCGTCCTGACCATCCATGCGCAGGTTTTGCTGCCAGGTCTCGCCCATAGCCGCGGCAAGCTGGGCTTTGACGGCCTGTTTTGTCAAGACCACAAAGCGCCAGGGTTGCCTTCCATGCGGCGATGGCGCCCAGCGAGCCGCCTCTAAGATCTGTTCGATCAGGTCGCGCGCTACCGGGCGCGCTAAGTATTTACGTACACTGCGCCTGCCACGCAACAGGGATGCCAGATTATCCGTCCGGCGAGGTAATGTTACCGCTCGCTGCTCAGATTGTATTGTCACGTTTGCCATTCACCTTTTTTACTGCTGCTTACAGGAAGTTGCCTGATGCATTTGCCCTTCACATGATCGGGTTTGCCCGCTATACTCTCCCTTGCAGAGAAGCGGCGGGACCTGGATCTTTTCACGACTTCCCGGCAGGGATTGAAACTAGCGGAACATATCCATCGAGGGGTCGCGCAAAAGCATTTTCATGCTGGCCTCTCCTCGGTGATACGGATAGCCACGAATGAGGGCGACAGGCACACCATCGACCTTCCCCATTACCAGCTCCGCCGCCGATGCCAGTTCATCGACTACCGCAATCACGCTGGCATGTAATTCATAGCCATAGGGGTCATATTGTCCTCGATAATCCGCCAGGGGTTCAATTCCCGCTATCCCGATGGCCATGTTGACCTGCCCATTGCGCCAGGGACGCCCCCAGGTGTCTGAAATAATAATGGCAATATCAAAATCTGATCCTTCGCCTGAAAGCTGCTGCAAACGCGAACGTAATTCTTGCGCTGAGCGATCGGGATCAACCGGCAGCAGCGTGATGGCGCGATTCCCATCCACATTCGATTCGTCGACGCCCGCATTGGCGCAAACGAAGCCATGCCTGGTCTCGGTCAACAATACTCCATGATCCATGCGCACGACACGACGGCTTTCACGCAATACGACCTCAATGTAGGGTGCATCCTTTCTGCTCTCAAGAGCAGCAATGCGAGCGAATTCTGATGGTTCTATCTCATCAAGATTGACGACTCTGCCCTCGGCTTTAGAGACGATTTTTTGCGTTACAACGAGTATATCACCTTGCTGGAGTGTTAGTTGCTGCGTTTGCATGGCTTCATAGATGAGAAGTCCCAGGTCAGCGCCTGGGGGAATCTCGCCTATGCCGGTAATGGGTAAGATGTGCAATTCCGTGATCGTATGCCTCCTGGTAGACTAATAAACAATGCTATTATACGTTCTGCCCTCCTGGTACTGCAAACAGTGAAGTATCGAATATCTGGCCAGCGTTAATGTTTTATAATAGGGGCAAAAGCTTTCGAAAGGGGGGAAAAGTTCATTTGAACGAATTGCAATCATCCACAGCAGGTAACACTCCTGACCAGGAACTTCTCTACTTCTGGGCATTGGGCGATTTGCATTATTGCGCTATTGATTCATGGCATGCAGTCCATACCCAGCGATTAGCACCCATGTTTCGAGACCTGCGTTCGCTCTGGTCCCGCGAAGGCTATCCTGCATTTTGTGTCTCTCCCGGCGATATTATTGAGAGGAGTGCGCCGGAGAACTTCGAACTGGCGAAAAAGGAACTTGAAAACCAGCTTGGAAAGGTTCCATTTTACCCCGGACTCGGTAATCACGAGTTATATGCTGACGGCGATGAGAGCGTCGAGAATCTGATTCAAGACTATACCGTTTTCTGGGGCAAGCCTGTGCGTTACTTCTGGGTGGAAAACAGCGTCCTGTGCATCATGCTTGATGCCATAGGATATCCAGAGCCGTTCTATACGCAGGAAACGCTGGCCTTCCTGGAAACAGCGCTGGCCAAGCACCCGAAGCATCCCGCGGTCATCTTTTCTCACTGCCCGCTCTACAATACCGTTCTGGATCGTGGAAGTGGGAGCGAAAGCCAGCTCGATTATCACACGTTGGACCCGTTTTTTGCCATTCAAAATTCTGACGAGGTGCGAGCTATTCTTGCGCGGCACAGGAATGCGGGACTCTACCTCAGCGGGCACACACATTCTGGCTGGCAGGCGCCAAATCTTGTCTATACGGAGCAATTGGGCGACCATGATGTCACATTTATTAATGTGATGTCACCATGGTACACGGGATTTCATAAGGGGCCGCGCCTGAGCAGTGATCATACCCATTGCGATTATACACCTGATGCGCCTGATGTTCTGGTTTCGTTCTCCGTCCAGGTGTATCGCGATAAAGCGCTCATTCGCTTGCGCGATCATCGAGGGAGAAACTGGCTGGCAGAATGGGTGGTTCCTATTGGCTAGATAGCCAGGAGAGCATAGGCCAGCGCTCAGTGAAACTTGCCTTTCATGGAAAACGCTTTATATCTAGAGAATGGTATGACTGTTACCATTGCTTTTGAGCTATCACTACATGAAAGGAGTATGCATATCTATGCTACAATCACTGGCACGTTTATTACTTTCGGGTATCTTCATCACGGGAGGGGCCGAAGCATTTTTGCACCCCGGTGGGCGAGTCAATAAGGTTTCTGATGCCGGTATTCCCCAACCGAAGCAATCTGTAGAGTTGAATGGACTGGCGATGGTCGTTGGTGGAACGATGATGGGGCTGGGGTTGGCACCCAAATTGGGAGCTCTTATTCTCCTTGGCACCCTCTTGCCGACCACATTTGTCGGGCACGCGTTCTGGAAAGAGGAAAGCGAAGCGGCAAGAAAGGGCCAGGCGACTCAGTTCTACAAGAATCTTGGCTTGCTAGGTGGTTTACTGCTTGTGATTACCGAATAGTGCAGGTTGGGCGTTTTCAGGCTATAATAGGCTTATACTAACTGCAAGGGCGCATTTTATGCGTCCTTTCTACTATTTTATTCAATCATGAGAAAGGGACCAATATGAGCGAGCAGGAGCAAAATAAAGTCGCGCTGGTAATTGTAGCGCATCCCGATGATGCAGAATTTGGGGCCGCGGGAACGGTTGCTATCTGGGCAAGGGAAGGCTGGGATGTCTATTATGTTATTTGTACGGATGGTGCAGCAGGCGGCCCTGATGATGCGACCGATGTCGGGCCTGCCGCGAGGCGCAGGGATTCTGAAATACGCAAGAACGAGCAGCGAGCGGCTGGTAAGATACTTGGACTAAAAGATGTTGTCTTCCTCGATTATCCCGATGGTCTATTGGAGCCAACGATTGGACTGCGGCGCGACCTTGTGCGTGTGCTGCGCAAGTACCGGCCATCGCGCGTGATTTTCCAATCGCCGGATAGAATCTGGACGCCTGTATTGATGATTCGCCGCTTCCATCCAGATCACCTGGCGGCGGGTCGAGCTGCGATGGCGGCAATTTATCCCGCGTCACAAAACCCATGGGATTTTCCAGAACTGCTGGAAGAGGGATTGATGCCGCATAAGGTGACGGAAATTTATATTATGGGCGCGCCTGTGGTCAATCACTTCGTCGATATCTCCAGTGTAATTGATCAAAAGATCGAAGCGCTGCTTGCGCATCAAAGCCAGTTTCCTGGCGGGGCCGATGAGATCGTCAAGATGATTCGCAAGCGGAGCCACGATCTGGGCGAAAAATACGGGGTAGAATACGCCGAGGATTTTCACTTTACTGAGAATAAGTAAGTTTCTCAAGTTTTTGTTAGATCGTCCCCTTGCATTGTGCGATACTTTGTGCCATACTTTTATATAGAGACCTTCGGGGCAGGGTGTAATTCCCGACCGGCGGTATGGTGAGCGCCCGATGACGATTACCAAGCCCGCGAGTTCATGATCGGTTCTATATCGGTCATGCGACTGATCCGGTGAGAGGCCGGAGCCGACGGTTAAAGTCCGGATGGGAGAAGGTTTGGCAAATCTGCGGACTGTTTGACTTTGTTGCTTGCTCTATAGCAACGAAGAATAAGGAAGCAGGTGATTGCGAAGATTGCCCATATCCTATGTGAGGGTAATCGTGTAATCGCCTGACTTGTTGTTATCCGCTATGCTCTCCTTGCGTCTCCCTCACATGCCTCTCCAGGTGAGTTGAATTGGCGGCTTTTCATGGAGTTTTCTCTCAGGATTGGCTGTCGATATAGCTTTGACCGAGGGAAGTTGATGAGCGTGACAACCTCTACTTCACAAGACGTATCTCTGGAGATACGCACAAGTGCGCGCGGCGGCAAAAAAAAGCCATTGTCGTCGTCATATACGAAAGCGCGTGCCACTCTGAATGCTACCCAGCGCCTGTTGCTGGTAGTGCCCCCTGTTGTGCTGGCTCTACTTTTATTGCTGGGCTGGTACGTGAGTACGACGTATGGGCATGTTTCCAATTTGATACTGCCGGCGCCCGCGGATGTTTTCGCCGCGCTGTCTGATGGCCTCACTGCCGGTTGGTTGCTGAGCAATGCATGGATAACCATTCAGGAGAGCCTGCTTGGTTTCCTGCTCGCTGTCGTTGTCGCACTGCCGCTGGGGTATGGATTGGCGAAATCGCGCCTCATAGCGGCGACCGTCCAACCCTATCTGGCGGCGGGGCAGGCTATTCCAGCCATCGTGATTGCTCCCATCCTGATTATATGGGTTGGCTATGGCCTGGTGCCTATCGTCATCCTCTGTATGCTGGTTGTGCTGTTCCCCATGGTGATTACTACCGAACTGGGAGTACGGTCAATCGATCCTGCGCTTGTTGATGCGGCGCGGGTCGAAGGAGCGTCCGGCTGGGCAATGCTTGCTCGCATCGAGTTCCCGCTGGCGCTACCGGCTATTCTCGCAGCAGTGCGTACTGGATTGACGCTTTCAATTACCGGCGCGCTGGTAGGAGAATTTGTCAGCGCCGGCGGTACTGGACTTGGCGGTTTGCTGTTGCAGGCGCAGAACCAGATCAATACGGCATTGCTGTTCGCGACGCTGATCATCTTAGCAGTGCTGGCTGCCCTCTATTACAGCAGCTCATGGCTCCTCATGAAATTGGCAGCAATGATCTATTAAGCCGTGTTCCACTACATCATGCAGAATGTATGTGAATGGAGAGTATTCAGATGCAGAATTATCGTCGTCCCAGCTTTGTGCTGTCTTTTTTGCTGGTGTTCAGTATGCTAGGGGTGCTGTTAGCTGCCTGTGGTGGTTCAAGCAGCGGTAATACTGGCACTGGCGGGTGTAAATCGCCTGCGGATATTTCTAGTACTACGAGCAATTCGCCTGTCAATTCGTCCGTCTCGTTAGATGTGCAGGGTCATAAGACAGGCGGTGCGGCGAAGGCATTGCAAAATGTTTCTATCGGTCTAGGCTACATTCCAGATATCCAGTTTGCGCCTTTTTACGTCGCGAAAAGTAAGGGGTATTATGCTGCTGCCGGCCTGAATGTGACGCTGAATCATGGTATTGTCAACAACCTGCTTGCGGAGCTGGCATTGGGCCATAATACCTTTGCCTTTGCCAGCGGCGATGAATTGCTGGTCGCACGCAGCCAGCATTTGCCGCTGATCGATGTTTCTACGATCTTCCAGAAATATCCGGTGAGCCTGATTGTACCCGCCAATTCTCCGATCTGTACGCTTGCCGATCTGAAGGGTCATACAATTGGCGAGCCTGGACCATTTGGCGCAACCTACATAGGATTGTTAGCGCTCCTGTATCACGCGCATCTCTCGCTATCCGATGTGCATGCCGAGTCGATTGGTTTTACGCAGGTAGCAGCGCTGGTGGGGCACAAGGTCGATGCGGTGATGGGCTATTCGAACAACGAAGCGCTGCAACTACCTGAACGCGGCTTCCCGGTGCGCACATTCAATGTCTCCGATTACCAGCCGCTCGTTTCCAACGGCATCATCACGACTGAGAATACATGGCAAACCCAGCCTCAGCTGGTACGCAGCTTCGTGCAGGCAACAATCCAGGGGCTGCAAGAGGTCATTGCGAACCCGACCGAGGCGGTTCAGATCAGCCAGTCGTATGTGCCCGGTATGAATACCACGACGGCGATGTCGGTACTGCGGGCAACCATTCCAATCTGGAAAGGCGACGGGGCACATCCTCCTGGCTATAACGATAGCGCGACATGGCAGTCGATGCAGCAGTTCCTGGTCGCTGAGAAGATCATCCCATCCGCGCAGGATTTGTCGCAGGCTTTTACCAATGTGAGTACTTCGTAGGTCCCGCCTCGACAAACGGGCACTGATATTGTTAAATAGAAGCAGTTGATGATAGAAAGCACATTGGCATATCCTTTCTTTATGGATATTGAGCCTGCAGGGATGAAGATGCAGGAATCACAATTTAGCTCTGGCATGTAGTAGTATAACCAGCACAACCTCAGGAGGATATATGAACTACACCACTATTGGCGACATCGTGCGGGGAGATCGAGAAATTTTTCCGCCCTACCTGTATGAAGCCTATCAATCGACACGGCGTCGCGCGCCGCTACTCCCACTCATCGAGGTGCCGCTGACCCTCTCGGAACTGACCGGCCCTGGACCGGCCATCAGTGCCATCACCCCGGAGGATGCTGATCTCACGCGCAATGCCGGAACCGGTGGTGAGGCTATCGGCCAGCGCATCATTGTGACCGGGCGCGTCCTGGATGAACTTGGGAATCCAGTACCCCATACACTGCTGGAGATCTGGCAGGCCAATGCAGCAGGACGCTACCTGCATAAACGCGATCAGTGGCCAGGGCCACTTGATCCCAATTTTCTGGGTATGGGGCGTTGTTTGACCAATTCTGAGGGTGTGTATCGCTTCCTGACCATTCGCCCGGGAGCCTATCCCTGGCTCAATCACCCCAACGCCTGGCGACCGGCCCATATCCATTTCTCGCTGTTTGGCCTATCGATGCGCTCGCGCCTGGTCACGCAGATGTACTTTCCCGATGACCCACTGCACGCGCTCGATCCCATCCTCAATGCTGTGCCGACCGAACAAGCCCGCCAGCGCCTGATCGCCTCTTATGACCATAACGTGACCGAGCCAGAATGGGCGCTGGGCTATCACTGGGACATTGTACTCGCCGGGGCCTCTGCCACGCCATTTGAGCCAGTAAAGGAGGGATAGATATGAGCAAGCTCATACTGACCAGCTCGCAAACGGTCGGGCCGTTTTTTGCGCCCGCGTTGCTGCGCGCGGATGCGGAACGTCACATTCTGGTTGAACCGCAGACTGTCGGTGAGCGTATTCGCATTGAAGGACATGTCCTGGATGGCGACAGGTTGCCTGTTCCTGATGCCCTGGTGGAAATCTGGCAGGCCAATGCATATGGTCGCTATAATCATCCCGGCGATCAGGGGCCAGCATCGTTGGATCCCTCATTTGTGGGCTTTGGTCGCTCTGGCACTGAGAACGAGGGGTTCTACTGGTTTGAGACCATCAAGCCGGGACCCGTTCCTTTTGATGCGGAGCGCTGGCAGGCGCCCCATATCTGTATCACTATATTCTCGCGTGGCCTGCTCAACCACCTGGTGACGCGCCTGTACTTCGCCGATGAACCGACCAATGCCAGCGATCCCATCTTACTGCGCGTGCCTGAGAATCGACGCGCGACCTTGCTCGCGCCCCGTTACCAGGAAGGAGCGGACGTAGTCTACCGCTTTGATATCATTCTGCAAGGTGAGGGCGAGACCGTGTTTTTCAACGTCTGAGCAAGGAATGCTGTATGACAGAACCGGGTGATATATCCTTCTTCAGCATGCCGGGTATGGCGACTATCTTCTCGCCTCAGAGACATGTACAGGCCATGCTCACATTTGAAGCGGCGCTCGCTTCCGCGGAGGCCCGTGCCGGAATCATCCCACACGAAGCGGCAACCGCTATTGCTGCCGCTTGCAAGGTGGAGTTGTTCGATGTCGCAGCGCTCTACCATGAAGCTGCGCTGGCCGGAACTCCCGCGATTCCCCTGGTACGCATGCTCACGGCCCGTGTAGGGGGAGAGGCGCAGCAGTACGTGCATTGGGGAGCCACGAGCCAGGATGCAATCGATACCGCCTTGATGCTTCAAATGCGCGACGGGCTTGACTTGCTGATAGCCGAACTGCTCAAGGTGTGCGTGGCATGCGCTGCCCTTGCTGAAAATCATCGCCAGACGCTTATGGCAGGGCGGACACTGCTCCAGCAAGCGGTGCCAATTACCTTTGGCCTCAAGGCAGCGCGCTGGTTGGCTCTTGCAGTACGCCAGGTGAAGGCACTGTATGAGCATCGGGCGAGGACGTTAGCTGTGCAACTTGGTGGAGCTGCCGGTACACTGGCCTCACTGGGAGATCAGGGAATTCAGGTGCTTCACTTCCTTGCTGAGGAGCTAAAATTACCGGCGCCCGATCTGCCGTGGCATACTGAACGCGACCGCGTTGCCACAATCGCCACGACTCTGGGCATAGTCGCGGGGGCGATGGAGAAGATTGCCTGCGATGTGATTCTCCTGGCGCAAACTGAAGTCGGTGAGGTCTCCGAGGGTGCCGCGCCGGGAAAAGGAGGGTCATCGGCAATGCCCCAGAAGCGCAATCCCGTTGATGCGGTCGCTGCGATTGCCTCAGCACGATTAGCCATTGGAGTAGTGCCAGTCATCTTGTCGGCGATGGCGCAGGAGCATGAGCGGGCAGCCGGTGGTTGGCAGGCGGAATGGGAAGCTATCCCGAACCTGTTTCGCTACACAGCAGAGGCCATCGAACGCGTTCGCAGTGCGCTTGCCAATTTGCAGGTTGATACTGCGCGCATGAAAGCCAACCTTGATCTGACCGGTGGGTTAATTATGGCCGAGTCTTTAACAATGGCGCTTGCTTCACACATGGGAAGACCCGAGGCGCAGCAGCTTGTCAAGGCGCTCTGCGAGCGTGCGGTAAAGTCAGGCACAAGCCTTCAGCAGGTCGCCCAGGCAGATGAGCAGGTGTGTGCTATTCTTTCCTCTAAAGAGATCGACCATGCCCTTGATCCCAGCAAATACCTGGGCAGCACTGATACATTTATTGACCGTGCTCTCGCATCCTACAGCGAGGTCAAGGTGTTGCAAACGAACTGGAGGAAGAAATTGATACAGGTACGCAAAGCAATTCTTAAGGATGTTGATGCGATTTGTCGTATCTGCGCTGATGGCTGGCGTAATACTTATCAGGACATCTACTCGCGAGAATACATCGAACGTACTATTAACGAATTCTATAATCCTCAACGGGTAGAAGGAGAGGTTCTTCATCCAGAAGGCTGGGATGGTTGGCTTGTTGCGGAACAGGATGGAGTGGTTGTTGGCGCAGGTGGAGGCGGAATGATAAGTCCTGGCGTAGGAGAGGTCTTTGTCCTGTATGTAGATCCCCAACGACGAGGAAGCGGTATTGGAACGGCTTTGCTTGAGGCCATTACAAATCAACAGCGTAAGTCGGGAGCCAAAGAACAATGGGTCTCTGTTGAAGCAAAAAACGATAAGGGTCTGCCGTTTTATGAGGCACGCGGTTTTATCCGGCGAGGCGAACGCACTGCTTATGGAAGTAAGCCTGAAGAAAATATAATCTCTCTTCGCCTCTACCGGCCTATCTAGACGGACTCATCGACCCATACCGTCATCAAATACGCAATCCGTAACCCTGCTCGTTCCATATTGTTCTGGCTGATTGAGCCGAATGTTCCGGCGAACCCGATCGCCAGCTCGCAACCTGCCTCTGCCGCATCACGCATGCGGCGTTGGGTTAATGCCGTGTGGCACCCATGTTTGCGGAACGCGGGCAATGTTGCGCCACCGCTAAGATAGGCAATGCCGTCATGGATATATAGACCGGCCATAGCCGCCGGAGTTTCGTTAACAGAGGCGATGTAGAGGCGAGAGCCGGGAGCAGAAAACGCGCCCTTGCGTATGTCCATTATTACTTTCCTCTGTGGCCCGGCAGGAAATTCAAAACCATCCGCCCAGAGTTCAAGGAAAAGATCAATGTCGTCCAACGAAATCTCTTTTATCGATACTCCCTGTGAAAGCGCCTGGTTGCTCACCTGTGGCCAGCCATAAAGGACCGTACCGTTGGGGGTTGGATAGAGTCCATGCTGAATGAGTAGCTGGGCGAATTCTGATGTAAATTCTGTGGGGGCCAGGTCGATATTACATTGCAGGTGCTGCCCACGAAAAAAGCCCAGGATATCATCTAATTTGTCGCTCTCTTCCAATGTGAGGCCGACAACCCTGTTCCACCAGCCGGAGAAGGGTATGCCACACGCCATATAGGCAGTAGCATTGCCAAAGCGTTGAACGACGAAATCATAAGGGTTGCCGGGCTGTTGTCGCACCTGGATGGTACCATCCAGGTGCGATGCATCGATAACTGCCTGGATGCGACGCGCGAGCTGTTTGGTTATCACCGGTGGCTGCATGCTATTTCTCATCTCAATAGTTAGCTTCCCTTGCTTAACGAAGCGTTGAGCAATTTCCATTGTCCATTCTCGGTTCCGACCACGTAATATCCCTGGTACGTACTGATATGCGTACCACCGCCAGAACTGTTATCCTCAGTAGCAGTGATGGTGACCGCAACTTTAAAGGTGCCGTCCGAGTTGGATGTTATGGCGCCAAATTGAACGTCATCGTGTTCGGTATGAGAGTAACCGCTTGCGAAGCTATTATACGATTGTTTGCTTTGGAGATAGCTTCCGAACAGGTTGTAGGCATCAGCATAATCTCGAACATTGATATAGTCGAAATAACTCTGAACCGTTGCCTGGGCCTGTTGCATGGGAGTGGGCGTCGGCGGAGTTGTCGCGGTTGGCGAGGGTTGCGTCGTCGCGGTTGGATTCGTTGTGGGAGTGGTTTGCACGACGGGCGTTGGAGTCGGTGAATTATTGGGCGAGGACTGCCCTGTAACGATCTTCAGGCCGAAAAATGTTCCGCCCGCAACTAAAACAAAGACTACCAGGGCGCCAATAACCAGTAACGGTGTATTAGATTTGCTTTTCTGCCCGGCTGGTGCCTGTACATATGGGGCTACAGGAGCATTGACACCAGAGATTGGCCTTTCGATACCCGAAGCACCAGCTCTTAGGACCTCTGGTGACTGAGAAACAGGAGTGACAGGCAAGGCCTGGCGAATAGCCGGTAGAGGAGTATTCTGGCGCTGGGTAGCGGAAGATGCGCTGATCTCCTGCACAATTCCGGGGTGAGAGGGCGATGAACCAGGAACCGGGAGCGTATCGTTGTCCGGCACGTAATTGACGGAATGAGGTGTGTTAATGGCAACCCGAAACGCCTGCGCCAGGTCCAGGGCCGACATGTAGCGGTCTTCGCGTCTTTTGGCGGTGGCCGTCATCAATACAGCATCCACGGCAGGTGGAATGGCGGGATTAATTTGAGATAACGAAGGCAATGGCTCCTGAAGGTGTTTTACTGCCACCATCAGAGGAGTGCTACCGATAAATGGAACGCGCCCGGTCAGCATTTGAAATACCAGGATACCGAGTTCGTAAATATCGGCCCGCTGGTCGATTTGCTCGCCATGTGCCATTTCTGGGGCCATGTAATCTGGTGTGCCTACCATCATCCCGGTACCGGTCAAGGTGGATGCTTTCGAAATGCTATGCTCCTGCATGATGCGAGCGATGCCGAAATCGGCCAGAACCAATCGCCCATCACTATGAATCAGGAAGTTGCTGGGTTTGATATCGCGGTGAATCACGCCCTGGGCATGGGCATAACTGAGTGCGTAGGCGGCCTGGTCGAGATAAGTGGCCGTTTCCTGCATAGAAAGCGCGCCGCGCCTGGCCAGCAGATCGCGCAAGGTGCCACCGCTGAGATAGGGCATAACCAGGTAGGCAAGACCATCTTGCTCGCCGTATTCATAAATTGGCATAATGTTGACATGTTCGAGTTTAGCGATCACATCGGCTTCGCGCCGGAAGCGTGCCAGGAAGTCGCTATATGCGCTGCTCGAAGGGGGAACATTCGGCTGCAAGACCTTAACGGCTACCATGCGAGCGGGGCGAGCCTGCTCCGCGAGGTAAACAACCCCCATTCCTCCATGCCCAAGGAGTTTTATTAGCGTACATGTTCCCAGTATTTTACCTACGAGATCGTTTTCATTCCTCATTTCATACCCTGCCCTTGTATCAGGTAGTTCTGTCTCTTCTCCTCAATATTAATCTATATCGATGCAATTGTATAGTTCATATTTCACAGGAGACTTGTTAGTGCATTGCCTTCAACCGGCTATATTCCTCACGAAATGTCTTTTCCATTGCTCGTTTTTGTGTCTCAGGCAGGAAACTGGCACGAACTCCATTGAGCGCGATCTGATCAATTGCACCGGTTTCCAGTCCGAATTCGGTTGAAAGCAAAACATACTCATCGTTGAGGGTTGTGTTGAAGAGAGGAGGATCATCGCTGCTGATGGTGACGATAGCGCCTGCACCATGGAGCCGTGGTAATGGATGAGATGCATAGTCGGGATACATTCCAAGCTGGATATTGCTTGTAGGCGTGATGTCGAGTGGAAGGCGGTGAGCGACGAGATATTCGACCAATCCTGGGTCTTCGATGGCGCGCACACCATGCGCAATACGCTCGGCTCCTAGCGCCTGTATTGCTCCCCAGATGCTCTCCGCGCCCGCCATTTCACCGGCATGGGGAACACTGTGCAGGCCCTCAGAGCGGGCCTGCTCGAACCAGCGGGCGAAAGGTTCCGGGGGCGCACCTGCCTCTGAACCGGCCAGACCAAGTGCCACGACGCCATCATTTTTCCCCTCAATAGCCACGTGTGTGACGTAATCGGCCATTGAGCCGGTAATCGATGGCTCGGCCCATTTGCGCACAATATTGAAAATCCAGTTGAGAGTAATGCCGAAGTCGTCCTGGACGCGCTTTCGCCCTCGTTGTATACCTATAAACCAGGTATCCTGCGGAATGCCGAACCGGTAGTGCGTACTGGGCGTGACCGTGACTTCGGCATAGCAAACGTTTTGCCTTGCCAGTTCCGCGCCCAGTTCGTAGACGATCAGTTCGTAATCCTCGACCGTCTTCAAACAGCGTGTCACTATGATGAACATCTCAACAAAATGATCGAAGTCGCGGTAGGTGAATGACTTGCGGAGCGCGGCCTCATCCTGATAAGGTAAGTCGATGCGATTGCGCCGGGCAAGCCCCAATACGGTAGCGGGTTGAATAGCGCCCTCCAGGTGGATGTGCAATTCAACTTTGGGCATAGCGCGTAAGTAGCTCTCAATAGACATGCTTTTTACTACTCTCTTTCTCTACCATGTCGCCTCCATTATACACATTTTGTAGCAGAGCCAGCTAATCCTGTTTAAATGCGAGCCCTTGTTTTGTAATAGACAACGTCGTGATGGATAAAGCCGTCCTTAATCTTATAGAATACGACTAAAAATAAATGGAAGCGGTGAAATTATACTAAATATTGACAACAGCCGGCTCTTCATGGTATGCTTTGCTTATCGCTCAGATGAGGGGTTGTGGACAATGCGACGAAGGACCCATTCTGCCCTGGTATTTCAGAGTTTTGAAAGGAGGATCGCCCACATGATCGATTTCACGACTGCTCCCAGCTTTGAGGAAATCACATCCTTCGTAAAAGAAAAATTCGATGCGCTGAGGGTACCTTACATGCAGTGGGCCAACATTGCCCGCCTTGCCGTTCAAGGACTACCTTACGATGCAGAGAGACTCGCGCAGCTGAAGCTCTATATAGACGGTGTGCGAGCCGAACTGAGACGGGTTATTGTGGTAGCCTCTGAACATTTCTCTGAAGAGCAACTTGTGCAGCTGCGAGATCGTGCGGGCATGAGCAAGACTGCCTGGAAGTCCCTCAAGAAACGCTGCGGGATTACGATCAAGAATGGGTTTTCGCTTGTGAGTTATTAAGGGGCGATACGTTTCTCCGGTTCGTATACAATGTATCCGTTTGCGTGGAACTCCTTGTAAGTAATGTGTTCTTTCGCGGCTACTTGCTCGAAGTATTGCGCCTGGACCGAGCCTTCTGCTAGCACATAAAATGGTTGCGGTGCCTGGGCAACCATGGCTCGATAAGGGAAATAGCGGTCAAGGCCGGGTCGCAATCCTTTATCGAGCGCGGCGCAGATAATCTGTTCGTTGCTGAGAAAGGTGATGCGGTTGCAGTCATCGTACTCCATGTAGACCCGCGTAGCTCCTAAACGAAGAAGGCTCTGGATCAAGGCATACTGGCGCCGGAAGCTTGCCTGCGCCGGGGTAACTTGCTGGGTGAAGATCGTGATGGTTCCTAACAGGCATGTCCCCAATATGAGCACAATCACTCCATAGCGGCCGATTGCTTTGAGACGCCCGCTCCAGCTTTGAAAGGTTTTCACACTGTGTTTCTTTTCCCACAGCGGAGCGAGCACAGCAGGTATGGCTATCAGAAGTCCGATCAGGTAGCGCGCAGAAGTGTAAGGAGTGACTGCCGATGCCTGCGGGTAGAGGATGAAAGCTAGCAGTGTCGCGCCTGCGCCTACGAGGATCATGAGGCGGCCAGCGTGACGGATAGCTTCATGCCGCAGTTCTGGAGAATAGTGCTGCCCATGCGGCGGTATTTTCTGCCAGTACTGCCAGAAACGACGCGCGGCAGTAATGGCCGCAACGCAAAACAGCAGCAGAAAACCCAGGCCCCAGATGCCATGAACGCCTGTGCAGAAGAGCGTCGCTGCATTCGATTGGTTGGAAAGTGGCCACTCATTTACTTCCGCGATGGGGCACAACGTATTACCACTGGTAATCAGAGGAACCGAGACCAGGAATGTTCCCATAACTTCCTGGAGCGGGCGCGGACCAATGCCTTGCGGCGAAATAGTTGCCACCTGCTTTGACAATCCGTTCAGCGAAGGATAGGAGGGCTCGCGATATCCCCCAGAAGAAAATAGCGCGTTCTGGTTCGGAGTTACCGGAACTGTGGCTTTGTAAATGAGGAATGGCGATAGGCCAATCAGAAAACATACTGCCAGCAACGAGAGCGATGGTAGGCGCAGCTCTCTACGGCAGAAGAGTGCGAGCAGAAGACCCGCGACCAGAACAAATGGCAGGCACAAGGGATAGCTCCAGAGATCAAGGCCCGCGCATCCTCCCCAGGCAGCATAGGCGATGATACGAGACCATGACAAGCGCTTGCTCTTTTTCGCTGAAAGTGTCGTATCGTTCTCATCATCCCTCTGTTCAAGTGGATTTGCGCTGAAAGCAAGCCAGGCAGTGAGTAGCAGGAGCAGGGCCGTAAAGAACAGGTAATCGGGATCGCCTCCATTCGCCAGCAATTGCCGGAATATCACGTCGGGCGCTCCAAGAGACAGGATGACAATCGAGAATAGCGCCAGGGATTTTGCATAGAGCCTCGAAACCAGGAGGTATATGCAGAGCAGAAAGAGCGCGAAAAGGAGAACCGTCGTAAGCCTGAGCGCGAAGGTCGATGGCCCAAAGAGATGAAAAAAGAAGGCGCCGATATATGCTTCTGCTGATCCCAGGTAATCTTGCCCGTAGTAGACCAGTGGATGGGCCCCATGATAGGCGACATCGAAAGCCATCAGCCCCATCGTTCCTTCATCGTTATATGGAGCCGGCCAGCTTAAGGCGATGAGAATCAGGCGGAGCAGTGTTCCTGGCGTGAGAATAACGGCGGCACAGCGATCATAGCCATCAAGACGACGGCCTGGCATTAGGAACTCCTCGTACAACTTATTTTATCAGCGAGCTGACAGATCGGATACTACCCTACTTTGGAGTTCGTGTCAACCTGGGGAAGCGTGGAATGAGGGGCCATCGCTTTGGCTAACGCTTAAGCCTTTTATCCAGGTAAAAAGTCGGGCGCCAGGTGTGCCAGCCCCTCGGTGATCACCAGCAGGGTCTGATCGGCCATCTCATCAGCGGAGGGTGTGCGTTCTTTGCGACCCCATTGGACGGCGGGACCGAAAATGGCCCAGCTGACTACAGAGGCGACCAGTTCCAGGCGTATACCTGGGCGTTTACCTGCAACCCTGGCTTGCTTAAGCCATGCCAGTAAGACCTCGGCCAATTCCTGCTGTACTGCTTGTTCTACCCTCGGATCGAATTGACGGTCGCTGGGTTTACAATTTGCATGAAACTCGTCCATGAAGCCAAACGCTGCTCTGACCAATGCACGCAGGCTCTGCATGTTCCAAGCGGGCGCAGGAGGAAGATGCCGGATCAGTGCTTGCTGAAACATCTCACGAATGATTGAATCGAGCAGTGCGTATTTATCAGGAAAGTGAGCATAAAATGTGGCACGGTTGACCGTCGCACGATCAGTAATCTCCCCAATACTAATCGAGGCCATGTCTTTCTCTGCCATCAGCTCCATAAACGCCTGTTGGAGTAACTTGCGCGTGCGCTTCACACGGGGATCCACGCTTTTCTCTAAGAGTACCATAAAAACTCCTTTTTTAGTATCCGCAGGATGAGACGTATTTGTTTCCTATTGAATTTCCCAACAATTCTGCACGGCCTGTTGTCTAAACAACAAAATTGTGCGATTGCCTCTTGATCGTCCTCCCAGGTATGCTGTACTATTATAAACGGCTATCGTCGGTTACACAATAGTTGTTACATATTTGACAGGTGTTGTTTTGTGACCTATTGTTCGACGGCTGTACAGTTTTTCCGGTACACGCGCTGTTCAGGTAGGAAAGAACAACATCGTGTCAAGAGAAGTGAGGAGAACTCCGTTCGTCATTTCTACGAGAGTTCTAAGGACAAGGAGAAGAAAAGATGACCACACAGAATCAACCTGCAGCTGAAGCCCAGACGCGCTGGGTATTTGATCCTTTCCACACACAAGTCGAGTTTGCTGCGAAGCACCTGGGAATGATGACGGTGCGGGGAAACTTTCTCGATGTTCAGACTTCGGGTGAGATCTATCCCGATCATCCCGAGGCGTCCTCGGTAGATGTTACGGTCCAGACTGCCAGTATTCGTACTCATAACCCCCAGCGAGACAATGACCTGCGCTCGTCGAATTTCCTGGAAGTTGACAAGTATCCGACCATGCACTTCAAGAGCACGAAGATCGAACAGACCGGGCCGGATACCTACAGCATGACCGGCGACCTGACCATCAAGGGCAATACGCGACCGGTGACCTTTAAGGTGGTGAAGTACGGGGAATTCAATGATCCCATGATGGGCCACCGCATTGGCTATAGTGCGGAGACGAAGATCAACCGCAAGGACTTTGGCCTCACATTCAGTATGATGCTCGATGGCAGGTGGATCGTCAGTGAGGAGGTTGAGATCTTCATCGAGGGCGAGTTTGTTGAGCAAAAGCAAGAGCAAACGGCCTAGATGAATGGTGCCAGAGGACTCTTTACCCGGCGTCAATTACATATTTTCACCTTGATGCAAACGAATAGCGCAAAAACAGGTGGTTCGTTTCACGTTTGACGCTGACTAATGACCCCCACAAGGGGAATTCGGGCGCGAAGAGCTTACCGGCGA
This sequence comes from Ktedonobacteraceae bacterium, assembly GCA_035653615.1. NCBI lineage: Bacteria > Bacillati > Chloroflexota > Ktedonobacteria > Ktedonobacterales > Ktedonobacteraceae > Ktedonobacteraceae bacterium. The sequence continues at coordinate 65,087 of DASRBN010000042.1, forward strand.
CCAGGCCAGGTCGCTTAATGGTCTCGTCGCGTCCGGCAACCTGTGGAGCAAGTGTCAGGAATAATTCATCCAGGCAGTACTCCGCGAAGAAATTGGCCAACAACTGTGGACCACCCTCAGTCAGGATCAAATCAGAGGGTCGTGCTCGCTGCACGACTTCCAGGATGGCCTTTGCGCTCAAATCGCCCTCCCCAGTTGGCTCGCTAGCGATGATGCTTGTCGAAGATGCAATAGTTTGCTGGCGCAGGCGCTGTTCGCCCTCGCTTGTGGTAATAATCAGCACCGGAACTGCGCCGGATTGAAATAGCCGCTGATTCATGTCGATATTGCCCTCACGCGTGACGATCACGTTCAAGGGCGGTTCAGACTTGCCCAGGGCATGGCGAAGCTGCCGGTACAGAGACGCGAGCGGTGGATAGATATGTTCGGCAGTCCATATATGTCTCGGTGATTTGCGCAGTGTACCGGCCCCAACGATGATAGAATCGGCAATTGCGCGCAGGATGCCCATCACCATGTGGTCATGCTTATTGTTGCCGCTAATGTCACCTCCACCTGCTCTCTCCGGCGCTTCCAGCGAAGTCACACCGTCCAGGGACGTGACAAAGTTGGCGAAGACATAGGGCCGGTCAGGTTGTAGTGGGAACCGCAGTTGACCGTAGAGCGCTGCAAGTTCTGGCGGTAGCGGCATCTCAGTTCCTCGCTGCGCGTCGAAGAGTGTTTCGAGTGGTGGTAATGTGTTCATGCGTGTCCCTTATTATTGATTAGCACAGGTATCATATAGACCTATTATAGGCACATTTCATCATGATAAAATAGCGCTGAAGTGGTATGTTTCTCTCGTTCAGTAACATTTTCATTTGAGAGAACCATGACACTTTTACTTTCTTCCCTATGTTGCTTATTCCCTTGTTTTCATGATAAAGATAGGCGTTCATTCAAGTTATCCTGACCTGGTAATTCACGAATCTTATTGACGGATGGACATTTGTCCATTATAATGAACACGTAAAGATTGAGTATAAGAAACTTTCGGAGAGAGTTATGGTTGCACTGGATGTTACAACCAACCGTCTTGCGCGGGCTGTAAGAGCGCATCGGGAGAGTCGAGGATTATCATTAGGTGTGCTCGCGCAAAAAGCAGGCATCTCGAAAACGAGCCTCTCAAAAATTGAAGCGGGGCAGGGCAATCCCTCGCTTGAGGTCTTGAACAGCATTGCTAATGCATTGAACGTGCCTGTCAGTACTCTTTTTGGAGAGGAGAATCATCCTCAGGTCCATATTATCCGTCGCGAAGAGGGGCAGGTCACAGCATCTGATTCTGGATTACATGTCCGAACGCTACTTGTTGATGGCCGCAGTCATCGTATGAGCATCTATGAAATGCACCTCCCTGCGAGGGCAACTTACCGTGCGCCCGCCCATCTCCCTGGTACGCAAGAATTCATTCTTTGTCTCGAAGGAGAAATGCTTCTTGGGCCAGAAGGGCAAGAAATAGAGCTGCACCCGGGAGATGCTATTTGCTTCGCTGCCGATCTTCCCCATACCTATGCTTCGATCACCGGTGCGAAAGCATTTCTGGTGATGCAATATCCTCCGGCTCAAGGCATCGAGTTGTGAAATTGCCAGATATATTCCATTCTCCTCAGTATGAAAGGAAGTTCAATGAACGACTATGAGCAACGGCTCCGCGCCTATCTTGAGGAACAGCAGATAGACGCCGAGCATCTATCATTCGATCAACCCTGTCATTCGGTAGCAGAGGCAGCTCGCGCTGTCAATGCGTCTCCTCAGGAGCTTGTTAAAAACATTTGTCTTCTTGATGGCGATGGTCAACTGATTACTGCTATTGTAAAAGGTGAAGATCGGGTAAGCGTCTCGCGGATTGCTAAAACATTGCAGAAAGAGGGACTGCGCCTGGCGACCCCGGACGAAATCCTGGGAAAAACCGGCTATCCATGTGGAGGCACACCCTCATTCGGGTATGCAGCAGTGTTTCTGATTGATCCAAAAGTGATGGAACGAGAGGTGGTTTATACAGGAGGTGGCAGTGAAACCTCCCTGGTTAAGATAAGGACAGAAGAACTTGTACGGGCCAATCGAGGCACTCTTGTCCGTATTCGCCAGTAAAAGCTTGTCAGCCTGCTCCTCTGCTGCTTTCATCGTCATTCGTCTGAAACTGGAAAGAGGGAGCATCGACAACCTGTGCCCATTGGCCCTCTTGTTTTTCATAAATGGAAACCCAGGCGCAGTGGAAAGAGAAGTTCCGCTCTTTCTTATCAGGCCCCTCCTGAGAAGCGCGAACGTGAATTTCGCCGATCACCCATGCCATACTGGCATCCGCTGAGATATGGATGATTGGGGCAGCAATCTCACTGATGTCATAGAAGTGAGTCCGCTGGAAATATTGCTCGATGGCAGGGAGCGCTTCTTCTTTTGTGCGAAGCCGGACGCCTGCATTGCGTATCTCATACCACTGTGAGGCATATTCAGCCAGAAATGTTCTAGCATCATGCTCAAAGTGGGCTTGCAGAGAGCTTTTGTATAGTTGCAAGAGCCTGGATTTTTCCTGCTCGCTATTCATAGATATCCTGAGTCGAACCTTTTCCTGGAGCCATCTGCATCATTTCTAACGGTGCCTGATGGCTCCAGGAAAAGGTTATTGGGCAACCTGTACTTTTTACTTTATTCTCCCTATTACCACCTCAACCCGGTAGTTCTCCAGCTTCTTCATCTCATTCGGCGCGACCGTTTCGCGGTAAACCTCGTTGAGTGCGGGAACATCCTGACCACCGGTGCTGATGTAGAGCACGTCGGCCAGCGTCTCGGATTGCAGCGTCTCGCGGTGGCGATTGAGGATCGAAGCCAGCTCGTCATCGGTATACAGGGCCAGCGCGATATGGTTCTCGATGTTGAGACCGGCCTTTTTACGCATATCCTGAATGTAATGAGTCAGATCACGTACCAGGCCCTCCTCGCGCAATTCGGGCGTAATCGTTGTTTCGAGCGCAACAACGTAGCCGTGCTCCTCGGCAGCAACAAAGCCTGGACGAGCAGTCGCAACTACCTCGACTTCATCAGGCGTGAGTTCAACCGACTGGCCATCAAGCGTGAAATTGAGCTTACCAGTTTCACTGAGGAGCTTCGCTGCCTCCTGTGTGCCGTGCGCATCGAGCGCTTTGAATTTTGCCAGGATTTTTTGTACCAGCGGCCCGTATTTGGGTCCCAGTACCTTCACCTGCGGTTTGAGCGTGTAGGCCAGCATATCGCTGTTCTCGCCTATTAATTCCAGGTGTTTGATGTTCAGTTCTTCAAGCACCTGGTCTTTGAGGCGCAGTAAAGCTTCCTCTTCTGCCTGATCTGGAACGCGTACATACAGGGCGTTCAATGGTTGGCGTACCTTGATCTGTGCTTTTTCACGAGCAGAGCGACCAAGGCTAACGACGCGCATCACAAGGTGCGTCTCGCGAGTCAATTGCTCGTCGATCAGATCTTCGTTTACCTCTGGCCAGTCACACAGGTGAACGCTGAGCGGAGCCTGCTGGTTCACGCTGCGCACCAGGTTCTGGTACAGTTCCTCGGTTGTGAACGGGATGAATGGCGCGAGCAGGGTGATGAGCGTGGTCAGGCACTCGTATAGTGTCAGGTATGCTCCCAGCTTGTCGTTGTCCATCTCCGTTTTCCAGATGCGCTCGCGGCTGCGCCGCAGGTACCAGTTGGACAGGTTTTCCAGGAATTCCTGCATTGCCGCGCCCGGTGCCGCGCTATCGTAATGCTGCAGACCCCCGGTGACAGTGCGGATGGTCAGCTGCAATTCTGAGAGAATCCAGCGATCCAGTTCGCTGCGCTGCTCAACGGGCAACGAATGTTGCGTGGGATCAAAACCATCGATATTGGCATAGGTCACGAAGAACCAGTAGACATTCCAGATTTTATCCAGCGTCCGGCGCACAAGCATCCACTTTTCGCTCAGGCGCACGGGCATGCCGGTTCGCGCTGCCTTCTCCATATCCTCTTCGGTAGGGATACGTGGGAAGTTGAGGTTTTGCTCAGGAACATGGTTCATAAAGAGCCAGCGCATGGTATCAGAACCGACCCGCTCAGCCGCATCGTCAAACACGACGAGATTGCCCTTGGATTTGTGCATAGGCGAGCCATCTTCGCCCATGAGCGTGCCATAGCCGAAGAGCGTCTTGAATGGGGAGACCTCGGCCAGTTCCGTACTCATCACCAGCAGCGAATAGAACCAGTTCTTGAACTGTCCGGGGAAAGATTCGGTGACGAAGTCCGCCGGGAACCATTGCCGCCAGTATTGTGGGTCGGTGCGATAATGCAGCGTCGAGAATGACACAATACCGGCATCAAGCCATGGATTGCCGACATCTTTGATGCGCGAGACTTCCGCGCCGCAGTTCTTGCAGCGAATTTTTACCGCGTCCACATATGGACGGTGAGGAGAATGTCCTTCGAATTCCTCCCATCCGGCTACCGCGCGCTCCTTTAATTCCTCTTTGCTGCCGATGACCTCAAAGGTGCCGCACTCAGGGCAGTCGTAGATAGGAAGCGCGAGGCCCCAGTAACGTTTTTTGGAGATCATCCAGTCATCCATGTTGCGCAGCCAGTCAAGCTCACGTTCCATGCCGAACGGCGGAATCCAGGTTGCCTGGCGTACTACCGCCATGATTTCGTAGCGCAACTGGTCCATGGAGATGTACCATTCATCGACCAGGCGGAAGATCAGCTCGGTCTTACAACGCCAGCAGATGGGGTAGCGGTGCTTATAGTTCTGCGTGCGATACAGCAGGCCCTTCTGGGCGAGATTCTCCGCGATCTCCTGTCCCACTTCGGCAGCGCTTTTGCCGGTCAGCCAGTCGAAGTCCTCCATGTAGACGCCGAATTCGTCGACGGGAGCGATAACCGCCAGATTGAACTCTTTGGAGAGCGCGAAGTCTTCACTGCCACAACCGGGAGCGATATGTACGATCCCGGTACCCTCGGTGGCGCTAACATCTTTCCAGGGGATGACAGTATGTACCACGCCCTGTTCCGCGGGCAATTCGTCGAACGGGCCGGTATAACCCCAGCCCAGCATGTCGCTGCCCTTGAGCGTCTCTACGACATGGTAATCTCCCTTGTCGCGTCCCTTAAGCGCTTTCAGCACAGGCAGTACTGCCTCTGCCAGGTAGTAGTAGTCACCATCCTGCTCCACCTTCACGTAGGGCAGATCGGGATTCACCGCGGCAGCAACGTTCGCTGCCAGTGTCCAGGGCGTGGTTGTCCAGACCAGCAGGTATTCGCCGGGACGGTTCAGCAATGGAAAGCGTGCGTAGATGCTGAGGTGTGTCGTTTCCTGGTAGTCCTCAGATAGCGTTTCCATGTTGGAGATGCCGGTGGCGCAGCGCGGGCACCACGTCATCACATCATGACCTTTGTAGATGATGCCCCGTTCGTAGCACTTCTTCAGGAAGTACCAGATGGTATAGTTGTTCTCATCCGAGAGCGTGTAGTAATCGTTGCCCCAATCCATCCAGTAGCCCAGGCGGATGGATTGCTCGGTCATGCGTTTGGCGAACTTGAAGACGCGCTCTTTGCACAGTTGTACGAATTTGTCGATGCCAAATGCTTCGATATCGCGCTTGTTTTTGAAGCCAAGCTCTTTCTCGACCTCGACCTCGACCCAGAGGCCCTGGCAATCGAAACCGTTCTGGTAGCGCTGCTTGTAGCCCTGCATCGTCTTGAAGCGTTGGTACAGGTCTTTATAGGTGCGGCCCCAGGCATGATGGACGCCCATAGGGTTGTTGGCGGTAATCGGACCATCCAGAAACGAGAATTGCTTGTCACTATGGTCATTACGATGTAGATACTGTTGCAATACGTTGTGTTCATCCCACCATTGCTGGATTGCGTGTTCCAGGGCCGGATAGTCAACCCTATCCGCGGGGATGACGGGCTGGAACACACTTGATTTCACCGACACGTGAGCCTCCTCCTCATTCACAGGTCAATCCGTGAGTTTGATTTCCAGGCGTTTATTGATCTTGCCCTTATTTTCAGTCTTGACGATTTTAATGCCCCCAACCTCTTTGGTATGGCTGACATGGGTGCCGCCGTCGGCCTGCAGGTCGAGGCCTACTATTTCAACAATGCGCACCTCTTCAATCTCAGGCGGCAGCAAGTTAATTTTGGTGCGAATAAGATCGGGTATGGCGAATGCTTTCTCGCGTGGTAGTGTATAGACGCGAATGGGATAATCCGCCTCCACTGCCTCGTTAATTTTTTCCTCGATATACGTGATACGATCCTTGTTCAGGTTTTCCATCGCAAAATCCATGCGCGCGCGGTCTGGATACATCTGGCCGCCTGTCACCTGGACGCCGAACTCTTTCCAGATGACGCCGCATAGGATATGCAGCGCCGTGTGCGTGCGCATCATGCGGTAGCGGAAATCCCAGTCAATTGTGCCGACGACTTCCTCGCCGACTGCGGGGGGCAGAGAGTCAAGCGTATGCCAGACAACGTCGTCGCGCTTGTTCATAGCGATAACCGTGGCTTCGCGCTCGCGGTTATCCCAGGTAATAATGCCGTGATCTGGCATCTGGCCACCGCCGCCAGGAAAAAACACGGTGGCGTCGAGCGCTATCTCATCACCTTCAACCGCGACAACCTTTGCGCTGCACTCAAATGTGTAACTGTTTTCATGGTAAAGCAGTTTCGTCTTCATGGCGTACGCTCCTTTGCATACATTTTTTCATTAAAAAACCCCTCGTCCAATATGTGAAAGGGACGAGAGGAACTCCCGCGGTACCACCCTGATTAGCCACGCAGCAGGCATCAAAGCCTGGAAGTATGGCCCACTCAGTTTTTGTTCTCATTTATAGGGGGCGTGGATGCGCAATGACAGCAATTGCTAATCACTCGGCGTCATTGCAGTACTTAGCGCCCTACGAATGAGAGACCTTCGTGATAACGGGAAGGGTCCGGCTGGCTCTACTAGAGGTGTTCTGCCAGCAGGCTCGGGAGTGATTTTCGGCTCACTACCTGTATCCGGTCGCACCAGGCCCGGACTCTCTACAACAGGAAATGTGGCCTACTCGCTCCGTCTTCGCCAGGTAACTTACTTGTTGAAATATAGCAAGAGTATGATATCACAAAACGTGATAAAATACAACTGTTAGAGCCGATCCGCCCTATGAATAAACGATATGAACCAGGGAAACTTCGTTATGTACGATCTCAATACATTTTATGGCCCCAATGCGGGCTATGTGCTTGAACTTTATGAACGATACCGCCAGAATCCAGCGTCTGTCGATCCCGCGACACGCGCAGTTTTTGAAACATGGTCGCCGGAAAGCCAGCTTCCATCAAAACCGGCAGTCCCTTATGATGTGAAGAACATCGTTGCTACTGCCGCGCTTGCTCACTCCATTCGCGAACGCGGGCACCTGGCGGCGCACCTTGATCCTCTGGGCAGCGAGCCGCTAGGAGATCCGGCGCTTTTGCCCGAGACGCACGGCATTAGCGAGGCTATCCTGGCACAACTGCCCCCTAATATTGTAGGAGGACATGCTGCGGAGGGTGCGCAGAACGCGCTGGAAGCGATTAGCAGGCTACGCGCCATGTATTCTGGCACCATCAGCTATGAATTCGACCAGGTGAAAAATCCGCAGGAACGTGGCTGGCTGCGTGACGCTGTGGGCTTGCAATTATATCACGAGCGGCCTTCCGCTGATGAAAGCCGCGCTCTATTGAAACGCCTGACGCAGGTCGAGGCGTTTGAACGCTACCTGCACCAGACCTATCCCGGCCAGAAACGCTTCTCAATTGAGGGAACTGATGTGCTGGTGCCTATGCTGGATAAGATCATCGATGGCGCCGTCGAGGAGGGCGCGCGTGAGGTAATCATCGGCATGGCCCATCGTGGTCGCCTGAATGTACTGGCCCACGTGCTGGAAAAGCCATATGCTAAAATCCTCAGCGAATTTATGCATCAGAAGCACGAGGAGGGCGTTCCGCTGACCGATACATTCGGCTTTGGCTGGACGGGCGATGTTAAATACCATCTAGGAGCCGAACATATTCTGGGCGAGGGTGCGACTGTAGAACTGAAGATCACCTTGTCTCCCAATCCCAGCCATCTAGAATATGTCAATCCGGTTGTAGAAGGCATGACGCGAGCGTCGCAGGAAGAATGTGATGTCCGTGGCGCTCCCGAACTGAGCGTGGATCACACCTTGCCCATTCTCATTCATGGCGATGCCGCTTTCCCGGGCGAAGGTATTGTTGCTGAGACGCTGAATCTTGGAGAGCTACGCGGCTACTGGGTAGGTGGAACCATCCATATCATCTTGAACAACCAGCTGGGATTTACAACCGAACCGGAAGATAGCCGCTCTACGCTCTTCGCAAGTGATCTGGCCAAAGGATTCGAGATGCCCATCATTCATGTGAATGCCGATGACCCTGAAGCGGCTCTCACGGCTGTGCGTATAGCGCATGCTTACCGCGACCGATTCCATAAGGATATCTTGATCGATCTTGTTGGCTACCGGCGCTGGGGACACAACGAGGGCGATGAACCGGCATTTACCCAGCCGATTATGTATGAACAAATCCGCAGCCATCCTACTGTGCGCGAACTGTACGCGCGGCGCCTTGAACAGTCCGGCGTAATTATACAGCAGCAAAGCGAGGCAATGCTCAAGAGCGCTTTCGAGGCGCTGGAAAGCGCCAAAAAAGAAGCTGAAAGTGACCTGCAGCAGCTTGAAAGCGAGGAGATGAACGGGGCAAATGGACACTACGAGCAGTTGGAGCTACCCCCGCAAGTACCCGCCGAACAGCTGATTGCTTTTAATAACGAGTTGCTAAAGTGGCCTGAAGGCTTTTCACCCAATCCCAAACTGGCGCGCCTGTTGCAGCGTCGCGCTACCACAATGGGGCCGGAAGGAGGAATCGATTGGGGCCAGGCGGAGGCGCTGGCATTTGCCTCTATTCTGGCTGCTGGCACGCCAATTCGACTGAGCGGGCAGGATAGCGAGCGAGGCACGTTCAGTCATCGCCACGCGGTACTGCATGACCAGCATAGCGGCGACAAATACGTGCCCTTACAGCATCTTTCGGAGGCACAGGCGCCATTTGCGATTTATAACAGCCCGTTGAGCGAGAGTGCGGCGCTTGGCTTCGAATATGGCTATAGCGTTCACTCGCCAGCTTCTCTCGTGTTGTGGGAAGCGCAATTCGGCGATTTTGCCAATGTCGCGCAGGTCATTATTGACCAGTTCATCTCTTCGGGACGCGCCAAATGGCGGCAGGATTCCTCGCTGGTGCTCCTGCTGCCACATGGCTACGAGGGACAGGGGCCAGAGCATTCGAGCGCGCGCTTAGAACGCTATCTTGAGCTTTCTGCCCAGGACAACTGGCGCGTAGCCATCTGCTCCACCGCGTCACAGTACTATCACCTCTTGCGCTTGCAGGCATATAATTTGCAGCGCGTTCCAAGACCACTAATTGTTCTGACGCCGAAGAGCTTACTGCGCCATCCACTGGCCTCTGCCAGCTTGAAAGAACTGGCGGAGGGACGGTTCGAGTATGTGATCGACGACCGGGAGGCGCTTACGCATGCGGGTGATATACGGCGCGTCGTGCTTTGCGCGGGTAAAATTGCTATTGATCTGCTTTCCAGCGAGGATCGCAAACGAGCTCAAGATGTCGCGATTGTGCGGGTTGAAATGCTGTATCCGTTTCCTGAAGATGAACTGAAAAAAGCGCTTGCTAACTATCCTAACCTGAGAGAAGTGGCATGGGTGCAGGAGGAACCGCAGAATATGGGAGCCTGGACGTACATGTCGCCGAGGCTTTCGGCAATGCTTGACTCAACCGTCGAATTGAATGTCATCGCGCGCACGGCGAGGTCAAGTCCTGCCACAGGTTTCTCGGACCTTTTCCAGTCAGAGCAGGAATACATTATTAAAGAGGCGCTGCAAGCTTCAGCTAAGCAAGTGCGGAGGTAGGAGATATGTCCGTTGAAATACATGTCCCAGAATTGGGGGAATCCATCGTTGATGCTGTCGTAGCGAACTGGCTCAAGCATGAGGGTGATACGGTCAGCACCGGTGATGCACTCGTAGAACTGGAAACCGATAAGGTCAATGTCGAAGTCAGTGCTGAGCAGAGCGGCGTGCTGCAAAAAATTGTCAAACAGGAGGGCGACGTGGTATCCGTAGGCGATGTGCTGGGGATAATAGGCGAAGGCGCGGCAGCAGCGACTACATCTGCCCAGGCAACGCAGCAGACGCAGGAAGCGCCTGCGCAAGGGGAATTAGATGGACAAAGGCTGGTGGAGGAACAGGCGCAGGTGCGTGCTGGCCAGGAGGCTAAGGGTGAACAGCGACCGTCTTCTCCCCTGGCGCGCCGTATCGCTGCCGAGCATCATATTGACCTGGCGCAGGTGAAAGGGAATAGCCCGCATGGCCGCGTAACCAGGGAAGATGTCATCAGCTACCTGGAGCAGAATAAGCAGGATTCGTCGCAACAGGCTACCACAGCAGCTACGCAACAAGCACAGCCATCTACGCCGGCTGCCGCACCGCCCGCGCCTGTAGGGAAGCCATCGCCGGTTATTGCTGCTGCACCCACGCAGCCGGGTAGAGAGGAGCGTATCCGGCTCTCGCGCAGACGGCAAACGATTGCGCAGCGCCTGGTTGAGACGCAGCACACGGCGGCTATGCTCACGACCTTCAATGAGATCGATATGAGCGCCGTCATGGAGGTACGCAATAGGCGTAAGGAGTCCTTTAAGGAAAGATATAATGTCTCGCTTGGCTTCATGTCCTTCTTCACCAAAGCGGTGGTAGGGGCGCTCAAAGCTTTCCCACGCCTGAATTCTGAAATTCAGGGCAATGAGCTGGTCTTGAAGCATTATTATGATATCGGTATAGCGGTTGGAGCAGAGGAGGGCCTGGTTGTGCCGGTGCTGCGGGATGCCGACCGCAAGAGTTTTGCTGAAATCGAGCGTGAAATTGCTACTCTTGCGAAGAAAGCGCGCGAAAATCAGTTGTCGTTGGCCGAGTTGCAAGGAGGGACGTTTACGATCACCAACGGTGGGGTGTTTGGTTCGCTGATGTCTACGCCAATTTTGAACGGGCCGCAGGCCGGTATTCTGGGTATGCATAAGATTGAACAGCGCCCGGTGGTTGTCGCGGGCCAGATAGTCATTCGACCGATGATGTACGTCGCTTTATCGTATGATCACCGTATTGTAGATGGTCGGGAAGCCGTACAGTTTCTGGTGCGCGTAAAGGAATTAGTGGAGGACCCGGAGACCTTGCTGTTGGAGGGATAAAACATCCCGGCCTGCACTCTCGACATAACTTGTCTCAACCTGTATAATCTAGGATGTGCCGGGTATAGCCCTGTTTATTCCTGATGGTACAATAGACGAAACCATTTGGGGAGAGATCTGGGAGTGCATGCTTAATCGGGTGGTACGAGAAGAGGAATTCGCCATACTATGCAACAACATGGAAACACGGATGAAATGGATGCCCTGATTGGCAGGACATTGGGGCAGTTTATCATAAGGGAGCGTATAGGTTCAGGTGGCATGGCAACGGTTTTCAAGGCCTACCAGTCCACCCTTGAGCGCTATGTTGCGATCAAAGTTCTACCCGCTTTTCATGCGCACGACCAAATTTTTGTGAAACGCTTCGTGATGGAGGCGCGCTCGGTAGCGAGGCTGGCCCACCCGAATATTGTCCAGATCCATGATTTTGGACAGGAAGACGATAATGTCTTCTACATTGTGATGGAGTATGTCGATGGTGGAACGCTGAAAGACCGGTTGAAGATGAGGGCCTTAACGGTTCCTGAGTCGATTGATTTTGTGATCCAGGCAGCTGAAGGCCTTGGTTGCGCCCACAGCAATGGTATTATCCATCGCGATGTGAAGCCTGCTAACATGCTGCTACGCAAGGATGGGCATCTGCTGCTCTCTGACTTCGGCATCGCGAAAATGCTCGAGGGAACGACGAATCTCACACGCGCCGGCACCGGAATCGGCACGCCGCAATATATGTCGCCGGAGCAGGGCACCGGCCAGCCGGTTGATCGCCGCAGCGATATTTATTCGCTGGGCATCGTGCTCTATCACTGTTTGACAGGGCGCGTCCCTTTTAACTCGGATAACCCACTCTCGATAACGGTAAAGCACCTGAATGAGCCATTGCCAATCGAGAACCTGCGCAAGATGGGCGTGCCTTACCCTGTTGAGCAGGTGGTGTCGAAGATGACCGCGAAGTCTCCATCAGATCGCTACCAGTCGGTAGATGAGCTCATCGATGCGTTGACGGCGGCGCTTTCAGCTTCCCACCTGTCTTTACCGCGCTGGCGATCAGGTATTCAACCTATCGCGGCAGCCGTTCCAGAAGTGCCGCCACAAGCACATAAAGCATCCGGCCCGCTGCTATACACTCCCCCTGTGGGTTCACAGCCCCTGGCTCCTATTTCGCGGCCATCGCTGGTAACAGTACCATGTTTCCGCTGCGGTCAGTCGAATCCGAGCGACCGCCTGTTTTGTACATCCTGCGGATATGAGCTCTCGGATAGGCGCGCGGCGGCTGATCGCTTTATGGGGCCAAATGGTCGCCCTATTCTTGCCCGGCTTTCCATTCAGAATGGGCCAATGGCCGGGCGCTCGTATATGTTTCACCAGGATATCACAACAATTGGCCGCACGAATGGCAACGACCTTATCATCTCGGGGCGCACTGTTTCGCGAAATCATGCGCGCCTCTGGTTTGATAATGGCCGCTGGTATATCGCGGATATGAAGAGTGCGAACGGAACGGTGGTAAACAATGTGCGGCTCCAACCGCACGTGCCAACGCTATTAAACGATAACGACGTGATCAATTTCGGTGACGAGGTTGTTGTCTTTAACATCGTGTATTAGTTGTTTCAATGTGCCTGTCCTTATCCGGGTCGCTAAACCCGCAAAGGTCAAGTGTAGATATATTAGGAAGGTTCAAACACATGAGTTCCATCAATCCTGTAGTTCAGGTAGCGCAACAAATGCTGCTAGGAGGTGCGGTCAAACAAAATCATGCGCTCGAACACGCAACGATTGTGCTATTGAGCAGAAAATATCCCGAAGTCCGCTTTGCAGGCATCTCTTTTGCCGCCGGCTTTTTCGTGTTCGGGGATGTGCCGACGGAGGCAATTCTGCCGGCAGCGCAGGAAGCTCTTACCCTCTTGCGTACAACCACGCCTGAGCTGGCGATTCACGAGCGCTGCGGCACCAATCTCGCTGTGTCGGGAATGCTGACAGGCCTATCGGCAATGACGGTGGCTCGCATGCGCAAGCCATTCAGCACGGCCAATAATGTGATCCTGGCCGCGACTGCTGCCCTGATCCTGGCACGTCCATTGGGGCTAATGGTTCAGCGCTACGTTACAACGCAGACTCCTAACGCGTCCATGAAGATTACCGGCGTATCACGCCGCGTGTTCTTTGGCACTCCGGCTCATTTTGTTAGCACGGATAATCCAGAAGCTGCCGGCCTGTTTTCTTGATACCTGTGAGCGGTAAACAATTGCAGCTTATAAAAAATGTGGGGCGCATGTGTTGCGTCCCTACGTTTTGTTATTTCATCTAATCCAGGAGGTCTATATGGAACGCAGCCGTTTTCTCGTTGAAACGACCTGGCTGGCCGAGCATTTGAATGATCCTCACCTGCGGGTTGTCGATATGCGTGGCTATGTGCGTACAGTAGAGCGGAATGGGGTTCAGGATGCAGTGTATGTGGGGGCGCGAGACGAATATGAACAGGCCCATATTCCCGGCGCTTTGTATATCGATTGGACGAGCGATATCGTTGATCAGGATGATGCTGTAGAGGCCCAGGTGGCGCCCGCGGAGCGTTTCGCGGAGGTCATGGGGCGGCTGGGCATTGGCGACCAGCACCTTGTGGTAGCCTATGATGCGCATCCTGCCTCGCAATTTGCCACGCGTCTGTGGTGGGCGCTCAACTATTATGGCCATGACCAGGTTGTGGTATTAAATGGGGGATTGCCCAAATGGCAGCGCGAGCATCTTCCATTGACCGCTGACGTGCCTGTCTATCCTCCCGCGACATTTACCCCAGTTGTCCAACCACAACTGCGCACCACTGCTGAAGAAGTCTTGTCTTTGCTTGGGCAGCAGGGGGTGAGGCTGATCGACGCGCGCGATCGCGGCCAGTATACGGGAGAGATTGTGCGTGGGCATGGGCGTCCAGGCCATATTCCGGGCGCTATCAATATTCCACGCGAGGAACTGGTTGATCCGGCGACGGGGACGTTTCGCAGCAATGAAGAACTCGCCCAGGTTTTTTCCTCGGCAAATGTGTCACCAGAAGAGCGCGTGATTGCGTATTGTAATGGAGGCGTAGCCGCGACGACAGTTCTTTTTAGCCTCGCCATGCTTGGCTACCCTCAATTGACCAATTATGACGGCTCGTGGAATGAGTGGGGCAAGCGCCAGGAACTGCCGGCGGAATTCTAGTTGCAATGGAGGGTACCGGGTCGCTCTTATGCTAGAAGATGGACTAGAAGAGACAGCGCAAGACCTGATCGATCTCAACGAGGTGATGCATGCCTTTGGTGTAAGCGAATGGCATAACCTTGGGCCTGTTGATGCTGGGCATGATGGATCATCAGGTCTGCTGGTTGAGATTGCAGGCCTGCGCTATATCCTCAAAGAACAGCCTGGCGGATTGCTAGAGGAAGATAGCAGCCATCGTTATGAGTTTCAACGCTATCTCCGCGAGGCCGGTATTCCGGTACCTTTCTTGTGGCTGACCCCACAGGGAGAGCCTACAGTGACAATCGGCGAGGATGTATTTGAACTGCGGCAATGGATTGATGGCGAGGTATATGATTCGAAGAATCCTCGTAGCTTGCGGTGGGGAGCTGCTGCTGGAGAGATGCTGGCTCGCATCCATCAAGCCTCGCATCGTTATCCCGGTTCGGAGCATCGCTGGCCTTCCGAGGTGCAGGCGGGTGGATTGGTGCAGGGCTGGCTGAACTTCGCGCGTGCCATAGTGGAACAAAGTGAAGTGCATGCCATTGCCGCGGCTTTGTCGAATGTAATCGATCAATGGGAAGCAGTTCTGCCTGCTGCCATGATGTCCATCGGCTCCGGTCGTGGCTTGCCTGAGTTCAATATTCACGGCGACTATACCCCGATGCACCTGCGTTTTGAGGGCGAGGCAGTGTGTACTGTTTCAGGATGGGATGCATCGCGCTGGGAAAAACGCCTGATTGAACTTGCCTACGCTCTTTTTTCATTTAGCGCGTTAGAATGGCGAAACGATGACGTTTTGACAAGACCCCTGATGAAACGTGGCTTCGATCCTGAACGTATGAGGAATTTTTTAGCAGCATATGGTGCCCTCTATCCACCTACCCCCGGCGAAGCCACGCTCCTCGTCGATGCCTTGATGCTGGTTACTCCTATTCTTACGGCCAACGGCCCGCTCGAAGACATCTTCTATGCTGAGGAGAACGTCGAAGAAATGTTGATCGACGACGTAATGGAAAGGCTTGCCTGGGCAACATCCCTTCCTGCCTGGCTTGCCCGCATGCGCGGTACGATTGCCGAGATGTGGCAGTGACTCTGAAGTAGCGCATTCATTGAATCCTTACTTCCTGACTTCGCCTTTTGCTTGTGCAACTTAATCTCTCTTAAGAAGTAACATATCTTTGCATCGTTAATGGAATGTCCTTTATTTTCTTTTGTATCCTGCTTGTTTTTCCAGTTGATCTCTGCTATACTACTTCACGGGTTTTTATTCCTATATCTTTTCGAAAAAAGTACTCGGAAATGCAAGTATGCATAAGTGTAGAGGAGGCAATGTATGTTTTGCCTGAATTGTGGTAACAAGCTTCCCGACGATGCTAGCTTTTGCAATAGATGTGGCAAAGCCGTCAATATTTCACAACCTCCCGCGACGAATCCCCCTCCTTCTAGCAGAGTGACCAGGGATTTCAATAGCATGATCCCTCCATCCCAACTTCCTTCACCTGGAAACTATCAACCACCGGCGCAGGCAGGCTTCCCAGGTCAGTCATCTTCACCGCAATGGCAGCCACAGTCGAATCCAGGCTATCCGCCGGTGATGCAGCCCGGGTCGCCTCAGACCTCACAATCGCATCCGGGATATCCGCCGGCAGTGCAAGCTGGTTTTTCTGGACAACCACAAACGAATCCAGGATATCAACCCCCGGCACAGGCCGGTTTTCCTGGGCAGCCATCTTCCCCACAATGGCAACAGCAAGCAAATCCAGGTTCTCTTCCAACTATGCTCCCCGGACAATCCCAGCCGTTGCCACAGCAATCAGGCTCTGGCTATCAACCAACCATACAAGCCGGTCCGTCATCATTGCCACCCTGGACCTCGCAGCCGAATACTGGATATTCACCAACAATGAGAGCGGACCCGCCCTCCCAGCCCTACCTATCCTCAATTCAGCCAGGAACAATGCAATCCGGCCCGGTATCTCAACCCTATTCTTTGCCCGGGCAGGTCCTTCCGGGTGTGCAGGTGCCTTCAACCAGCTATCCAGGCGTGTCATATCCGCAGGGTTATCCGGCTGCTGTTCCCCCTCCTCAAAGACCTGCTCCGCCACCCAATGTATTTCAAGCATGGATGATACGAGTCTTTTCTCCCTCGCTCGCAAGCAATCCGATATTAGGCATCATAGCAGGTAGTCTACTTGCAGTAATCGTTGGTGTTTTGATTTCGGTCATCTTTGTATCTATTGCAAGTGGCATAGCTCCTCATTTTGGGATAGACGGTGCTTTCCCAGCTGGGCAGGATGCGTTAGATGCATCCCTCGGCTTTTACTCTCTGCGTTCTTCTTTCAAAGATGGCCTGCAGTTGTTTTTCATTATGCACGGGGCCGCGAACCATATCCAGTTTGCTTACTCGAATAGCTCCAGTTCCAACCTCTCTACTTTCAATGCCTCATTTAATTCACTTTTAAGCGGCCTATTACTCATACCTGCATTGCTCCTGACTCTGGGAGGCTATGTGGCCGCGTGTACCGATTTCCAGAATCGCCCTCTAAGCAGCCTCTGGCGTGGAGCGGCGATAAGTGTTCCCTATGCGATTCTGCTGGTAATACTCACCAGCCAGGTTAATGGCAGTAGTATAACCCTACCACTACAGTACGATCAAAATGGTGCTGTCACTCTTACACCTACCTTTGATGGCACATCCCTATTTCTCTTTGGACTGTTATGGGGCGCCATTTTCGGAGTACTGGGAGCCTCTATCAAGTTGAGCCGCGGTCAGTGGAGGCATATGGTTTTCCAGTATTTGCGTGCCAACGGCCGGGCGAGGGTAACAGGCATGATTGCCGGCGCTCTTGCGGCTTCTGGCCTGGGTATCGCGCTTTCTCTGCTCTTCGTTTTGGGATTCCTTGCCTTTAGCACTTATTCCATACCTTTGTTCACCCATAATCTGTGTGATTACAACTTTGGTTATGGGGATTGGCAGATTGTAACTGCCTGGGGAATCGCCCAGGGGCCGCTCATGGCTGCAAATCTGTTCTTCTACTCTTTTGGCGCACCTTTTACAGTCAATGTTCCACAGGCCATTGGTGATGCCTGTTTTTTTACAGGTAATCCACATACTACACACCTGGCTTTGAGTATGTTTGGCGGCACTCCTCATTTGCCACAGTGGACGTATGCCTTGCTGCTTATCCCGGTAGTGAGCCTTTTCCTTGGTGGCAGGGTGAGTGCTGCTATTGCCAGACCAAGGGGAGTTGGTCCTGCTGCTGTTCAAGGAGCGCTGGTGGCGGTTCCATTTGTTGTTCTAATGATGCTTTTAACCACTATCACTTCAATTTCCACGCAGGAGACAGCGTTTGGATCGTCCTCTGTACAGAATATTTTCTATACGCTGACAGCCGGTGTTGGGGCATTTGACCTGGTATTATGGGCATTATTGTTTGGTGTAGTTCTTGGAGCGCTGGGAGGAGCGTACCAGGCAAGTAGCTTGAGAACAGGCATTGCTAAGGTGTTGCGGGGGCTCATTAAGCCACTGGGTCTGATAACAAAACCATTTTTCTCCCTCATCGATCGCTTTACAGGGCGGCCCGTTGCTACACCCAGGAGCGCAGCTCGTAGTCTTGTCTACGGCGCGTTGCTCTGGGCGCTGTTACTCCTGGTAGCAGTCGGAGTGGCCAGCATAATACTTATTGCGAACAACCAGGTTATTGAGCTCGCAACAATTTATCGTGTTAGAGATATACTTAGTGTATTGCTCGTAGCATTGCCAGGATTATTCCTCATCAGCGCTGCTGCTTCCGCGCTTGTAACGGATCCACAGGGCAGTCAGATTACGACAACCGCGCCTGCTCCAGGTTTTCAGGTGGGATACTCGATCCCACCAGGGCCTCCACCGCCTCGTACACCTTTTATTCCCGGGCAGCAAATGTAGACGAGAGGAGTATAGCGATGCAAGGGCCAACTTTTTATTCTAATATTCCGGCAGGAAATCAGCAATTTGCGCCGGCGCCAGTACCTGTACAGCCTGCTAGTCGTGGAACGGGGCGTTTGCGCAGCCAGCTTTCTTTCCTTGCCTTATTTGTTGTAATAGTAGCGCTCATTGCGGCAGGTATGTCAGTGATGCAGTGGTCAACAATGCGGACTGTGACCCTGGGATTTCCCAAACCAACAGTACAGATTATATCGTCTAATACAGGTTCGTATAGAACATCTGATAGTGTGCAATTCTCGGCTAGCGGTAGTGGAAGAGATCTCAGTTACTTCTGGGATTTTGGAGATGGAAGCACTGCAAATGGTTCGGATGTCAGTCACATATTCGGCAGGGCAGGCTCTTATACGGTTGTAGTGACTGTGGTAGACGCTATCGATCAGTCGAGTAGAGCCAGTGTCTCGGTCACTATTTTACCGATATTGCCAACTGGAACGTTCACTATTTCCTACTCCTATGGCTATTACGTCGGTTTCGACGCCAGTGGTTCAACTTCCGACCCGAGTACGAGTATAGCCAGCTACTCCTGGAATTTTGGCGATGGGAGCACCGATACTACCTATACCCCGTCAGAATATCATTACTATAATTCAAGCGGCCCATACACGGTTACTCTGGTGGTGACTGATGCTGCGGGACAAGAGAGTAGCGCATATTCTCAGACGGTGTACCCTCAATATTGATGCAGTGGAATCACTTTATATAGAGGTCATATGCCTCTTGCAGCAGCGGGCAATTCACACCATGCTCCTTGGCGCGCCGCAGCAATGGAGCAAAAAGCGCTTCTGCCTCGTGTGGTCGATTGGCCCATACATCGCGCGCGAACGAGGAATCGGCCTGTGGGTCGAAGCGCTCCGCGACGGCAAGGCTGGCGGCTCCGGCATCTTCGGGCATGGGGATACCACTGGCTTGTGCAATATTTCCGATCTCCTGCGCTATTTCTGCCCAACGGGAACGCAAACGAGCATCTTCGCGAATTCTGCCGATGGGCAGGCGCGTCTCGGCATTGATGATGGCGAAAGGTACCAGAAAGAGTTGCTTCATCCACATGCGCCGCTCGATGTCGTCTACCAGCGCGGCTTCAACGCCAGCGATTTCGAGGGCATTGACTATCGAAAGCAGCCTGGCACGATGCTGGACCGGCAAGAAAAATTGCGCTACACCTGGCTTGATATCGATCACGCCAGGAGAGATGATATTGGCCCCAACATATAAAACTCCCATTGCCGCGCGCTCGTTGCCATACATCGCGGATACAGCATCATATGCGGCGAAACCATTCTGTACGGTGACAAGCAGCGTTTCCGGCGCGATGCGCGAGGCTATCTCTTCCAGTAATGCCGGGATATCGTAGGATTTGGTTGTCAGTAAGATGACGGGGGCGAACTGCTTGACATCATCAAGCGCGACACTCACTACCGGGGCAAAGATAGTGCGTTTATTCTCGGATACAATCGTCAGGCCGACCTGTTGGAGCTGGCGTAAGGCGTTGCCGCGCGAGATGATGCGAGGAGGCAGACCTCCGCGATGCAGGGAAGAAGCCAGAAATCCTCCCGCTCCTCCTATACCGATGATATCGATAGCTGTTTCCATACTCTCCTCCTTAGAAAACGAGCGATGCATTGCGGAGTTGCTGGATAGCAATCAGATCACTGAGAACGCCATATGCCGTCTGTAAAACGCCTGTATCGTGTTCGATCAGAGTAATTGTCCCCATAGCCTCGGTCTGAATTGATATGATGCCGGTTCCACTTTTGCCTATATACAATATGTCATCGGAGCTGATGCGTTGGGGACGAACTTCAGCGACGAGGATGCCATGTTTACGCCGGGCCTGGCTGACCAGGCGATAAGGCGAACCGGCCAGAGCCGCTGCACAAATATCGTCAGGGGTGAGATCTCGGATGCCTTCACGCTCGACCATGGATGGTCGCAACTGGCCTTCGAGCAGCGTATTGGCGAGAATGGTTGTTTTCATTACAGCGTCCCATCCATCCAGGTCATACCACGGATCGACCTCTGTTACTCCTGCCTGTTGCGCTCTACCGATGGCCTCATCACGTGAATAGCCCTGTTCCATCAGGTTCAAGACAATACTACTGGTGGTATTGAGGAGCGCCCTGAAGGACTGTATGCCTACGGCCAGCAATGTGAACTGTGAAAGGTTAATCAGTGGCAGGCCATCCATAACTGTCGATTCGAAGCGGAATTGCACATTATTGCGGCGTGCCAACGCTTCGAGTTCGTCCTGCGCAAAAGCCACCGGCCCCTTATTCGCTGTTACCACATCCATACCCGCTTCCAGAGCTTGCCGGATATGCGCCAGCGCCGGCTGCCCGCTCTGCGGATTAAGCGTAGTGAGCTCGATCAGTACAGTGGCCCCGGCGGATTTTCCGGCCTGAATGAACTTTCCGGCATTTTCCAGGCGGTTACTCGTGCTGCTGAGCCAGCCTTGTGGGTCCTGTTCGCGCGCAAGATCAGTGGCATCCACACCTTCGGGGTGGACGTAGAATCCCTTGCTGCGCGAGCCAATGCCGCTAATAACCGGGCGTATGCCTAACTCGCGGCCCATCCATTCGCTCCGTGATGCGAGAAGTGGGAGGAATGCCTGGGCCACGTGCCCATATCCTAGCAAGAGCAGGCGCAATGGAGGGAGTAATGCAGAGAGAGATGTTTCGCTCATGGGTCAATACCTGTGCTTGAACGGAGTGGAAGAGCTCCTGGAAAGCCATGGCCGCTTGCTGAGCGTGGCCTTTGCTTGCTATGAACAAAAGAGTGAGAATGGCGAGCAGAATAGCCGCCAGAATAAGAGCGGTAAAGATAAGAATTTTGCGGTTTTTAGTTGAAAGGCCGGTATGCGCATGGTCGGTGGTCTGGGAACTTGAACCACTCATCTGCCCGATTGGTGCCGGCGGCTGAGGCTGTGTTGCTGATGTCGTGGCCGGAGCAGAAAGATTGGCCTGCATGAAAGGTTTCGGTGGAACCTGTGGTGGAGCAGAAAGCGCCAGGTCCTGAATGGCTAGATGAGATGCCCGGTGATTCTGCCGTGATGCATCACCTGAAAGGCTGGCAGATGACGCTTGCATGAGTGATGATGGTCCTGACCCGGATGATCTGGGTAACGGCGGAGTAATGACCATTGTTGCTTCCCCTGAAATATCTTGTGGGGTCGCGGCGTTATGTCCACCAGTTGACGGATTACCAGGTGCAGCTGGCGGCAGATTCGAATTCATGCTTGAGCCGTTTGCCAATGATTTACCGCAGTGAGGACAGAAAGACGCGTTTCTGTTCAGATCTCCATTGCAATATGGGCAATGTATGATGGGTGCCGCGGGTGCAGGGGGCTGTGGGTCCGGCATTGCGGTCGTGTCCAGAGTTGCCGGATCAATCGGTCCTTTTGTATTTTGCATTTGCTCGAAGAGCAGGGGTAGATCGGGCTGCGTACTATGCGGATCGACATTGCGAGGAGACCTGCTTGATGAGGGCTGCGTAGATGAAGGTAACGCGGCCAGTACCGAACGAAGGTCATTGCTGAATTCCGCGACTGATTGGTAGCGATCCTTTGGCTTCATTTCCATAGCGTGCTTGATGATCGAGTTCAGTTTCTCAAGCAGTTCTGGTGGAAGCATTCCTAATTGTGCCAGGTGCCGGGAATGCCGCGGGGCCGGCTTTGACGGTTTGGAGATGCCGAGACGAAATTGCCGCCCGGCATTAGGATCCGTACTTCCCTCGGGTGGGTTGTGCGCGAGCAAATCTTGCAATGAGGGCAAATCCGGTTGATTTTGTTGAATTGCCTGATTGCGCGTGGAGACACTTGGGGGCTCATGGGTTGTGAGTACAAAATAGAGTGTGCCGCCCAACGCGTAGACATCCGAACGGGCATCTGTTCCTGCTCCTCCGGGGTATTGTTCCAGCGGGGCATAGCCGGGCGTACCCTGGTGCCGGATGAAGAAGAGGGTGCGCGCCCCATCCGCGGCGGCCTTCGCGTTACCCAGATCGACCAGGATTGCCTTACCATCGGACGTAATACGAATATTATCCGGTTTGATGTCACGGTGAATAATAGGTGGTTGCTGGCTATGCAGGAAGCTGACTGCATTGGCGATGGAAAGAATCCAGGTTAGAAGCTGGGCCAGGGGGATGACTTCGTTTTTCTGCCGCGCGATGCGGATATAGTCGGTCAGATCATTTCCCTCAATATAACCAAGTACCATGTAGTATCGCCCTCGCTCGTCGAAGGCGTCCTGAAAAGCAGGGAGATTTGGATGGTGCAGTTGGCTGAGCACGCGCTCTTCGTGTTCGAGTTGCACCTTGCCGCTCGCCCCGGTGACAAGGTATTCTTTAATTGCGTATTGTGCTTTCGTCTGCATATCTATCGCGATGTAGACATGCCCAAAGCCTCCGCTGCCCAGCACCCGTTCGATACGGTAGCGCCCGTGCAGTAGTGTGCCTGACGGTAGCGTTTCCATCGCCATAGAGGCTAACTCCTTTTTGGGTTCTAAAATTCTCAACAAGGCAACGGGGCAAACCGAATAATGGCAGTATCACATCATCGTGTTGTTCGTGCCACCTACATCCCCCGGCATTATAACACTTGATAGGAAGTGTGTCATGTGTCTTATGACCTGCTTCCTACCAGGAAAAAGTACTACTGCGCCGATTCGTTATGCGAGCGCGACTTGATAGGTGATGGTGATGGCAAAAGCCGCGCCTGAGATAGGAAAGCCCAGTTATTCTGTTTGCACACCCGCAAATACATATATGTTTCTGCCTGTTGCACCCCCTGTACTTTGTAGAGCTTCTCGGTAAGAAACTTCAAGAGATGATCGTTATCGCGACATACAACTTCAGCCAGCAGGTCAAAACTGCCCGTTGTAATGATCAGGTAGATCACTTCATCAAACGCAGAGATTTCTTCGGCCACTTGCAGAAGCCGCTCACCTGATACGCGAATGCCAATCATACTTGCCAGGGAGAAACCCAGTTTGATGGGATTGGTAACGGCGACGATTTGCATAACCTGGGTATTGATTAAGTTAGCAACGCGCTGCCGCACGCTGGCCTCCGATATACCTAGCTCAGCTGCCAGTTTGGTAAATGGGCGCCTGCCATCCAATTGTAGCGCCTCGATAATGCTTTGATCGATTTCGTCTATCCCATTCTTATCGTTCATTCTAGCAAAATATCCCTTACACCTTTTCCATGACTGTCCACCCTGGCATCTCGAAAGCCCCGCAGTTCTCATGCCAGAAATCAAATGTTCAAGTTCAATGTGGCTATACTACCATCTCAGGCACAGATGTGCAATAATCTGTAAACAAACTGCTCAAAATCCAGTCTCCAATCGCAGAAAGGATGGCTTGTATGCCTACTCATCGCACCGGCTTTGTTTTCGACGAACATTATATGGGACATGATACGGGAGTTCAGGCGACCGTCGTCACGCGCAATGGTTCGTTCGAAGTCTCGCCCGAACCACATCCCTCTTCGCGGTATATCATCAAGCGTATCAAAGAATTTCTCGATGGTTCTGGCCTGACGGCATTGATGCACCCGATTCCGGCGCGTGCCGCCAGCGAAGATGAGATTGCGGTTTACCATACCCGGAAGTATATCGCGGGGATACGTGCGCTCTGTGCTGGAGAGACTCCAGAAGAAGGCTGGGGCGAGATCGATGTAGAGACTAATCTCAGTCCTGGTACGTTTGAGGCGGCACTCTACGCGGCAGGTGGTTCGATGAATGCTGTGAGCGCGGTCATGGGTGGTGAGGTTCGTAATGCCTATGCTCTCTTGCGGCCTCCCGGCCATCATGCAACAAGCAATCAAGCCCTGGGCTTTTGCATCTTTAACAATACCGTTATTGCCGCTCATCATGCCCGCAATGCTTATGGCCTCGAACGTGTCATGATCGTAGATTGGGACGTGCATCATGGCAATGGTACACAAGATGCGTTTTATGCCGATCCGCATGTACTCTTTGTCTCACTGCACCAGCAAAACTGGTTTCCCAAACTGGCAGGAGAACTAGAGCAGGTAGGAAGTGGCGCGGGTGCTGGCTACACGGTCAACATCCCACTTCCGGCAGGCACCGGTGATAGGGGCTACCGGGCAGCATTCGAACAGCTAGTGCTTCCCATCGGCCTGCAATACCGCCCGGAGTTGATTATTATCACAGCGGGTCAGGATGGAAGCTGGCTGGACCCGCTTGCCCAGATGATGCTAACCATGGCCGGCTTCCGCACCATGTCCGAGCTGATGCTTGGACTGGCGGAAGAGGTCTGTGACGGAAAACTGGTGATGCTGCAAGCAGGCGGCTACAGCACCGCCTATGTGCCATATTGTACGGTTGCCGCCATTGAACCATTAGTAGGTGTCGATCTCGGTATGGTCGATCTCTACGACACATCTTCAGAACTTGAGCGCAGCGCGACCGTTTTTTCACAGGAGACACGGGATGCGCTGGCGGCAGCACGAAAGTGGCACAGCAACTGGTGGAAACTGTGATTTCTTATAGCCATAGGATATACAAATAGCAAAACAAAGCAGAGCACCCACCTCCTACAACCGGATTGACGGGAAAATAGAAAAGGGATCAGCACAGCAAAATCTTTGATGGTAACTGCCGTCGTCCAATTACTCAGTTGTCCCTTGCCAGAAGTAGGCCTGAAACGTGCAATACTCCTGAAATCCCAGGCGGCGATAGAGGTGCAGACCCATCGGCGAGGATTGTAACGTGCCAATATGATAGCCCCAGGTTCGCGCTTGTAATAATGGAGCCACCGTCAGAGCGCTTCCAATCCCTTGATGCCGGACTTCTGGTAGCGTGGCCACATTGTATATTCCCGCCACACCTCCCGCGAGATACAGCAATGAGGTGGCTACTGGCTGATCTGCAAGCAGACCAAGATAATAATGAGCGGATGGATCATCCGTAAAACCATGCCTGGACACCAACTCTAAGAGGAGCGCCAGCCCCTCCTGTGGAATATCCGAACCGGCGGTCATGATACGAAGCCAGATTCGCAATGCTTCAGCGTCATGGATGCGTTCGATGGTTAGGGATGGTGGCAAGAAAACGGCTTCATCCAGGGCTTGCAGTTCAATGGCCATTCCAGGTGCCTCGTCCCCAAGCATCCAGCCACGCGCCTGGAGGTGACGGCCTAAATCCACTGGACGAGTGGATGGACCAATTAACCAGGCCATAGGAACCTGTTTAGTGGAGAACTCTCGCAGGTGCGCACCCAGAATCTCCTCCAGGCGGTCCTCCGGAAAGCGAGCATTGACGATTCCATTGGCGAGATGAAAAGGAAGGCCTGAAAAAAACCAGAGCAGATGAGGCTCTTCATATACCTGTGCTCCAAGTCCATGCGCGAAGTGTATCCATGCCGCGTGGGTATTGATCTCCATAGCATTGACG
The DNA here is from genome assembly GCA_035653615.1 of Ktedonobacteraceae bacterium. Classification (NCBI taxonomy): domain Bacteria; kingdom Bacillati; phylum Chloroflexota; class Ktedonobacteria; order Ktedonobacterales; family Ktedonobacteraceae; species Ktedonobacteraceae bacterium. The sequence goes on from DASRBN010000042.1 coordinate 91,046, forward strand.
AGGGAAGAGGCAGAGAAATCTTTCAACACCGGATGTATCATATACTTTTCCTTCTTCTAGTGGAGCAGCAACTCCCAATCTCTCATGAGCTACTTTTCTTCAGGATACGGAGAAAACAGATGGCGAGCGTGATCAATGCTTCGCCCTGGGATAGACAAGCATACGCGTGAAAGCCAGATTGGCGCGCGTTCTTTACAGAAGAGCATAGCACATGATGGTGTATTTGTCAATGTTTCTACATAAATATAGCATGTATAAATAATTGTTACACACTATTCTAGTAGAAAATAGCGAATGAAAAATGTGAAAAGGCATGAGCGTCTCCAAAAACGCAATCTTTCGACATTTACCTCGTAGCTCTTGCTCAGTCTGGGGAAAAATATGTTATACTCTAAATATGCCGGTCCGTTATTAGACGAGGAGGGCCTCCATGGAGCAACCTGCGCCGCGTGCCAGATATGATGAGTTTGCCGAACAATTTACATCTGTCCTGTATGACAACTGGTCAGATATTCTCGTGATCATCAATCGACAATCGCCCCGTATTGCCGCTCTGCTGAAAGTGGCAACGCCTTCGGGCCTGAAACGCATCAATGGGAGCTGGCATATACAGGTAATGATCAAACGGGTGGTGCAGCGTGACAAGCTGCGTCAACCACGTGATAATGAAGTCGTGGCCCAGGCGATCCGGACATGGGCGCACTCAGCAGCTCAATTGAAACTCCCACGCGTGACGGTGAATTTCGAATTCTAAATCATAACAATCGCCTGGCTTAAGAAGGAGCCTCCCTATGTCTACGGCTCAACCGAAAGTGCGAAGGCGCTTTCCCGGCTTGAATGTTGCTGCCCTGCAACACCCTTATGACCGTGCTGCCCTTGGCGCGCTACAGAAAGTTCCTGGCCTGGATATTGTGGTGCGCAAATTCATTGAACTGTATCCCGAACGTGTTGCCTATATTATCAATGTCGCGCAAACAGTGCGCGTCTCCAAATTGCAGTGTTCACAATTGTATGCCCAACTCCAGGAGGCCTGTGCCATCCTTGATGTGGCTGAACCTGAGTTGTATGTCGCTCAAAATCCTATCCCCAATGCCATTACAAGTGGGAGTAGTCATCCCTATATTATTTTAACTAGCGGTCTGCTCGATCTATTGAACGAAGATGAGATGCTGGCTGTGATTGCTCATGAACTCGGCCACATTAAATCTGGGCATGTGCTTTATAAGACGATGGCTCGCGGTATCAGCCGGGGGCTTTCGATTATCGGAGACTTGACGCTAGGCATCGGACGCCTGGTCGGGCGAACGCTGGAGGCCACATTGCTCGAATGGGATCGCAAATCGGAATTTACCGCCGATCGTGCTGCCTTGCTGGTCGTACAGGACCCGCATGTAATGCTCACGCTGCTGATGAAATTTGCGGGTGGCTCGCTTTTCCAGCGTAATGAAATGAATCCACAAGAATTTTTAAAGCAGGCCGATCTGTATGAAGAGGTCGATGCAAGTATGCTCAATCGCATCTATAAACTGATGGTAGTAACAGCCGTGAACCATCCTCTCACCATTGTGCGCGCCAGGGAGATTCTCAACTGGTCGGACAGCCGCGAATACAAGGATATTCTCGAAGGCAACTATCCGCGCGCGAAAAGCTCGATAGAGAATCTTTCCGGCAATGCGGCAATGAATAATGCTACCGCATCACCAAAATATGCAGAGAATGGCCTGATTCGCTGCCCGCATTGCAACCGCGAACAAACGAACCAGCGCTTTTGCAGCCTCTGCGGAGGTGCCATAGCATAAGCATGCGGGGGAGAAAGAGTAACAGCTATCGCCTGGTCGGTTATCTGATGATAGCTACAGCGGCAAGTCTTTTCGGCCTCAATGGCAACCTGTCACGGCTTCTTTTCGATGATGGTATTTCTCCTATTACACTCGTCGAATTTCGCATGCTGATTGGCGCGCTATGCCTTTTCTCGGTTTTACTCATTAGCCAGCGAAAAGGATTGAAGTTGCCACGTCACAGCTGGGGATGGATTGTGGCATTTGGCCTCTCGTTGGCATTGGTTACCTATACCTATTTCGTCGCGATCAGCCGTTTGCCGCTGGCAATAGCGCTGGTCATACAATTTACTGCCCCGGCATGGATGGTACTTGGGGTGGCAATCTGGCGCAGGCATTTACCCTCGCTCTATGTACTTGCGGCACTGGGACTGACCTTCGGCGGTGTTTTCCTGCTGACTGGCCTCTGGCACGCCAGCCTTAATGGTCTGGATCCGTTAGGCCTGGTCTATTGTCTGTTTGCTGTCGTTGCCTACATCGCCTATCTCCTGCTGGGACGCCAGGTCGGTAAGTATGTACCGTCACTGACTGCCACAGCCTATGGTGCATTAGTAGCAAGTATATTCTGGTTTAGCGTGCAGCCACCCTGGGCTGTTCCGCACAATACCTGGAGTGCAGGTCATCTCTTCTTGATTCTGTTGGTAGGTATCATTGGTATGGCAATCCCATTCTGGCTTGTACTAGGCTCGCTCAGACGTATTGATGCGCCGCGTGTTGGCATCGCAAGTATGCTCGAGCTGGTAGCGGGCGGGATCATTGCGTACTTCTGGTTGGGCCAACTACTGGACGTATTGCAGATTGTAGGATGTGTGCTGGTGATGGGAGGCGTAATCATTTTACAATATGAAAGTTCGGAGGTTCCCGAAGTGAAAATTGTTGAGTAATTAAAATTTCTTATAGCCATCTGCTACAAATTCAACACCGCTAACCGGAAAAAATAAAGCCAAAGGAGCTACCCAATGGAACTCAACTGGAATCGCTACCGGCCAGCAGCAGGTGCCAACATCATCACGACGCTGGATTTGCACACGGCAGGCGAACCTTTTCGCATCGTTATAGGAGGAATGCCTGAGCTGAAAGGCTCGACGATACTGGAACTCCGGCGCTATATGCGAGAGCACTTTGATCATATTCGGCGAGCATTAATGTGGGAGCCGCGGGGTCACTTTGATATGTATGGCTGCATTCTCACACCGCCGGTATCGCCCGGGGCAGATCTCGGCGTGCTCTTCATGCATAACGAAGGCTACAGCACGATGTGTGGACATGGCACAATTGCCCTGGCAACCGCGCTACTGGAAACAGGTGCGTTAGAAGCAAAAGGGCGGGAAACGCCCGTCAATTTCGACACACCGGCTGGATTAGTACGTGCCACTATTCACCTGGACAGCGAGGGCCACGTAGAACATGTCTCGTTTCTGAATGTACCGTCATTCCTGTATGCTCGCGACCTCAAAGTGGAATTGCCGCGTTATGGACATGTCAGCGTAGATGTGGCATTTGGTGGAGCTTTCTATGCGATAGCCGCCGCCGAGCAGGTAGGCTTAAAAGTGGAGCCGGGACAAATCGAACAACTCGTTGCGGCAGGCGAGGCGATTACACAGGCAGTAAACACCACTCTGGCTATCCAGCATCCGATTGAAGAGGATCTCGGCTTCCTCTATGGTACAATTCTCACCGGGCCGCCTGAAAATCCTGCCCATCACAGCCGCAATCTCTGCGTTTTCGGCAACGCAGAGGCGGATCGCTCACCCACAGGCACGGGGGTCTCTGCCCGGCTGGCACTGTTGCACGCTAAAGGCGAAATCGGTGAGGATCAGGAAATCGCAATTGAAAGTATCCTGGGGAAAGCAAGCGTGTTTGGTGGTAGAATTGTGGGACGAGCAAAAGTTGGGCAGTATGACGCGGTCATACCCGAAGTAAGTGGCAGAGCCTTTATTACTGGCCGCCACGAGTTCATTATTGACCCGCGAGATGAACTGGGACAAGGATTTCTGATTGTCTAGTGCCTTTCCGCTTGACTTTCTCAGGTTTGAGAGTATACTCTGCCTACAGAGAAACAGCAGGAACTGGACCTTTCCCAGACCTCCCGGTGGGGATTGAAAGGACATGACGCTTCCATTTGCAAATAGCGAGCAGCCTCTGGGCACTTTCTGGCAGATGAGCCTCGCCTCATCTCCGGCAGTTGAGATTTCACCTCGTGTGCCTGCGAACTTCAAGCAGGTCGGCGCTGAAGAGACTCCTGCGCTTGCCCAGGCGATGGGAAATACCGAAACAACAGAAGTGCTTCGCCGCTTCTCTACTGGACGGCGCTGTTACGCGGCTATGGTTGGCAATGTCCTTGCCGCCTATGGCTGGGTAAGCCTTGAGGAAGAGGAAATTGGAGAACTTCACCTGCACATCCGTCTTGCCAGAGGTGAAGCCTACATCTGGGACTGTGCCACGATACCAGCATATCGCGGACAGCGCCTTTATCCTGCACTACTAACCTACATTGCGAGACAATTGCAAAGCGAGGGCCTGAGCCGGATATGGATTGGGGCCGATAGCGATAATTACGCCTCCCAAACCGGCATGGCTCTTGCCGGTTTCCAGCCGATTGCAGATATCGTCGATACTTGCGTGCTGGCTCTGCGCCGCCTCTGGCTGCGGGGGCGACCAGGTGTGCCCGAAGACCTCGTGGCAGATATACGACGGATGGTATATGGCGATCGCGCTTTCGCCTGGCAAGAAGCCGCATCACACATTAGCCAGAAGTAGGGATGATTATTAAGGAGGCTCCAATGCCTATTGAACTGGAAACAACCATTATCACGGTTATTGTGGCACTGATCGTCGGGCTTCTGACAGCGGCAGGCTCCTATATCATTGGCTCCAGGCAACTGAAACAAAACGACGAAAAAACGCACCGGGAGTTGGAACTAGAACTCAATAGGCTTCGAGAGGAGCAAAAACAATGGATAACCAATCTGCAATCCGCCTATGAACTGGAAAAATACAAAGCTCGCATTACCTCATATCCCGAAGTATTCACCATTATCGGGAGGTTATCCCACAAAGCAAAGGTACCGGCAACAGCAGAACACGCGAAAGCCATTGCTGAAGAACTGAATGAATGGCTCTATTCGACCGGAGGCATGGTCGCAGAGCCAGGTACGCGCGGTGCTCTTTTGAAGCTTCGCGATGCCTGTTTCACATGGAATAAACGCAGAGAAAGGCCAGACGACCTCTATAAATGGCGAAGCTATTCTTTGCTTCTGCTGAGAAACGACTTAGGCATCAAGGGGCTTGAGTCTTTTGACTATGGTCAAATGGCCTCCCTCATTGAAAGAGTGAAAGAAGAGGTCAACCGGGCCACTCAAGAGGATATCTTCGTGTGAAGAATATCCCCTTCATCCCAGGATCGCGATAACGCTACTGCATCACAAAGTCACAAATTAAGGCTCAACGGATAAATTGTTCCCTGACGCTCCCCGGATGAACGCGTTCCTGGCGATAGCTCTCCTGGTAGGCATCGATGACAATCTTGCAAATCTCCCTGGGGTCATCGGAAAGCAGCAGTAATCCGGCATCCTGGGGCAGGATTTTTTCTGAGGCCAGCATTGTGTCGCGGATCCAGTTGATCAGTCCGGCCCAATACTTTGAGTCGTAGAGGATTACTGGAAAGTGGCTCACCTTCTTTGTTTGAATCAATAACAGGGCTTCGAAGAGTTCGTCCATGGTGCCGAAACCACCGGGGAAGATGATAAAAGCCTCGGCGTATTTGACGAACATCGTTTTACGCACAAAGAAGTATTTAAAGTCAAGCGAGATATCGAGATAATCGTTTGGCCCTTGTTCGAAAGGCAGCTCGATGTTGCAACCTATGGATACGTTACCACCCTCCTGCGCCCCCTTATTGCCGGCCTCCATGATACCGGGGCCGCCACCGGTGATGATACCAAATCCGGCCTGGGCAAGTAAGCGCGCCGTCTCCACGGCAGCAATGTAGGCCGGATCATCTGGCTTTGTGCGCGCAGAGCCAAAGATGGCTACCGAGGGTGGAATATGCGAAAGCGCATCGAAGCCCTCCACAAACTCGCTCATGATGCGAAAAACACGCCAGGGATCAGTGCTGGTGAAATCAAAATGTATGGCGCGATCAAGGGCATGCTCATCTTCCTTGACCTGCTCCTGCGGCTCCGGCTGTGATGGGCTGACTAGCTTTCTCGCGGGACGATAGAGTAAGCGTTCGTCCTCGGTTGAAGCTCCCTGGGGACGGAACTGACGATAGCGAAACGTAGATTTCCCATTTTTCTTGCCATTGTTGCGACCATTATTGTTATTGTTACGACCGTTATTTCGACTCATCGATACTATTCCCTTCTTCCGTACTAATTTGCCGCCGCTTCAAAATTACTGTACTAAGAGGTGGCAGGGTTAGTAGTATAGAATGCGGACAGGACTGCCAATAAATAGGCCCGCTCGGCATCGGTTGTTTGTTCTCCAGCCCGCTGCCACCATAGCGCTGTGCGTCACTGTTCATTATCTCGTAATATTCACCTGCCCGTGGTACGCCAAGTCGATACCCATGACGCGGTATAGGGGTGAAGTTACAAACGAATAGAAGCGTGTCCTCCGCCTTATGGCTGCGCCTCATAAAGGAGATGACGCTGTTATCTGAATCATGTGGATCGATCCATAAAAATCCCTCCGGGTCGGTATCCAATACTGTGAACGCAGGCTCCTTTTGATAGAGGGCGTTCAGGTCGCGCACGAAATCGCGCAGCTGGGCATGAAATGGGCTGCTGGGTGGTTCGAGCAGGTGCCAATCCAGGCTCTCCTTGAAGTTCCACTCGCTCCACTGTCCGAATTCGCCGCCCATAAAAAGCAATTTCTTGCCCGGATGCCCCCACATATAGCCGAAGAAGGCGCGTATACTGGCAAAGCGCTGCCAGAGGTCGCCGGGCATCTTGTTGATCAACGAGCCCTTGATGTGTACAACCTCATCATGAGACAGCGGCAGAATGAAGTTCTCTGAATATGCATACATGAGAGAAAAGGTAATGTAATTATGATGATAGCGCCTGTAAATGGGATCGAGATGCATGTACTCCAACATGTCATGCATCCAGCCCATGTTCCATTTAAATGTGAAGCCTAAGCCACCAACATAGGTGGGACGTGTTACCAGCGGCCAGGAAGTGGACTCTTCTGCGATAGTTGCCGTTCCGGGCTGCTCCGCATAGACGGCCTCATTCAATTGGCGCAGGAAATTCACAGCCTCCAGGTGTTCTCTACCACCATACTGGTTGGTGACCCATTCGCCTGATCTGCGCATATAATCAAGATAGAGCATGGATGCTACCGCGTCGACGCGCAGGCCGTCAATGTGGTATTCCCGCAACCAGAAGAGAGCGCTGGCAATGAGGAAGTTGCGCACTTCGCTACGGCCATAGTCGAAGACATAGGTTCCCCATTCTTTGTGTTCACCCTTGCGTGAGTCAGCATACTCATAAAGGTGGGTGCCATCAAAGTAGCTCAAGGCATAGCCATCCTTGGGAAAATGCGAAGGAACCCAATCGAGGAACACACCAATGCCCTGCTGGTGCATATAATCCACGAAGTACTGGAAGTCTTCAGGCGTGCCGAAACGACTCGTCGGCGCGTAGTAGCCGGTGACCTGGTAACCCCACGAGCCATCATAGGGATATTCAGTAATCGGCATAAGCTCGATATGGGTGAATCCCATATCTTTGACATATTGCGCCAGCTCCACCGCCAGCTCACGATAGGTCAGGAAGCGGTCTTCTTCAGGCGCTCCTTCAACATGGCGCTCAGGAATATGCTTCCAGGACCCCAGGTGTACCTCGTAAATCGAGATGGGTGCGTTCAAGTCCTGATGCCTGCCGCGCTGATCCATCCAGGCATCATCCCCCCATTGGTGCTGGTGGATGCTGGCGACGATGCTGGCATTGTTCGGACGCAGTTCGAAAGCAAAACCGTAGGGGTCGGTCTTATCGATGGCATAATGGTTGTAACGCGAGAGGATAGCGTATTTGTAGATGATTCCTTCCTTCAGGCCGGGGATAAAGCATTCCCAGATGCCCAGGTCGTTGTGCCGCAGGTGCATCGGATGAGCGCTACGATTCCAGCCGTTGAAATCTCCTATCACCGAGACAGTGCGCGCGTTGGGAGCCCAGACGGCGAAATTGACGCCCTCGACGCCATTGAAAGTGGCGGGATGGGCACCCATCTTCTCATAGATACGGTAATGCTTGCCCTGCCCAAACAGATACAGGTCAAAATCGGTGAAGATCGTCGGCATATCTTGCCCAATGACCTCTAGCTTTTCCGGCGCACCATGCTGCTGCGGTACTGTCATTACCTGAACTCCTGGCATTACTACAAATATTCTTCTATAAAACAAACGTTCCAAACGAGTTGGTATCAAATATATTTTGCATGCATAAGCATATCATAAGTGGGAAGAGTTATGAGTACGTTGCGCTGCAAGCTTTGCCCAGGGCTGTTAGCTCCCCCTTTACCATATTACGTTTGATATCGTATGATGGTTCCTGACGATATACATAACGCAGGAGAATCCTCTATGCAGCTAATTCCCGGCCAGGATAGTTTTTTTGATCTTGGCGTTCATCGTGTAATAGAACCAGGAGGAACGCTGCCCCAGCCTGCCTGGAAACTCGATAATACTCCTATTGCGCGCCCATCCGAAACGCTGGTTAACGTACATGCGCTGCACATCGATTCGGCCAGCTTCACACAGATAGCAATTGCATGTGATCGCGATTCCACCCGCATAAGAAAGCACATCCTGGATATTGTGGCACAGCGCGGCAAAATGCATAATCCCGTTACCGGCTCCGGCGGCGTCCTGATTGGGACAATACAGGAACTCGACGAGGTATTCGGCAAAACTCATGGATTGGCTATAGGAGATACCATTGTGAGCCTCACCTCGTTAAGCTGGTTACCATTGTATTTAGAGACTATTTTTGCTATCCACCCGGAGCGTTGCGAGGTAGAGGTTCGCGGCAAGGCGATATTTTTCCGCGGCAATCCGGTCAGCAAACTTCCAGGGGATCTGCCACAGTCCATCGTAGTTGCAGCCCTCGACGTGGCAGGCGCTCCCGCGCGAGTTTCGACGCTGGTAAGCCCGGGCATGCGCGTCACGGTGCTGGGAGCAGGAGGCACCGCCGGGCTACTGACCCTGTGCGCCATACGACAAAAATTTGGAAGGAATGGGCAGATCATTGCTATCGAGTACAGCGAAAAAGCGCTGCGAGATATCGAGACTTTAAAGGTTGCTGATGTCCTTGTCCAGGGCGATGCAACATGTCCGCTTGAACTGGTCGAGCGGGTAAGAACAGCTTGCGGGAAGTCTGACTACCAGGCGCATCTCGCGATCAACGTGGTGAATGTTCCCAATACTGAGTTTGCTACTATCCTGCTGACCCGGGCGGATGGTCGTATTCTCTTCTTCAGCATGGCCACAAGTTTTACTGTGGCAGCATTAGGCGCCGAGGGCATGGCCCGCCAGGTCGAGATGCATATCGGCAATGGCTATATGCCAGATCATGGAGGAGTTGCGCTACAACTCTTGCGCGACTATCCCGGCCTGCGTGAGATCTTTACGAGACGCTTTGGCTAGAGGATTATGAAAAGATATGGCACCCCACCTGGCTCAAATTGTAGCGAAAGCGAACGTATCAAGCCTCTCCCTTATAGGTCTGGCAAAAAACGTCGGCAAAACGACTACGACTAATCACCTGCTGGCATCGCTGCTTGCCCAGGGCCTCTATCGTGCCAGCGAACTCGCATTGACCTCTTTGGGCCTGGATGGTGAAGCCGTCGATGCATTGACCGGCCTGCCGAAACCACGTTATGTGCCGCAACCCGGAATGCTGGTAGCGACCACCGCCGAACTGCTACGCCTGGCCGAAAACGAAGGAGTGCAGGTCGAGCGCTTGCAGCAACTTCCTGGCAGGACGGCGCTCGGCCCAGTTGTACTGGCCCGTATCATAGAGCCTGGACGGGTGATCATTGCCGGTCCGACGCTGCTACGTGACTTGCGAAGTGCCCTGGACAAAATGCAGGAGTTCGGCGCTCGTCTAAGTATCGTCGATGGAGCGATTAACCGCCTGGGAGCGGCCTCACCGGAGATTACCGATGCCTGCATTCTCTGTACAGGAGCCAGCGCGGCAGCAACGCCTGCACTGGTAGCCAGGCGCACCGCCGGTATTCTGAGCCAGCTAACAATAAAGCAAACGCCATGGATACAGGCTCATAAGAATTATGCGTCCCAGGCTCGCCTCCTCATGTTTTGCCCTCATGATGCTGGCGAAACTATCGCAGTCTACTCAGGCTTGACCGAGCCTATGTCAGAGGCAGCATGGATCGTGACACAAATGGGCGCGTACAATCATCCCGTGTTTATCCTGAACGGCGCTCTAAGCGAGGAATTGGCGAAGGCCCTACTTGCGCATCTCTCGACAAGTCCTTCATATGCTCGTGGCTTGCTAACGATCAAAAACGCGACCAAAATTCTCTGCCATATCAGCACACTACAAAAACTAGAAGGAAAAGGGCTGCAAGTGCAGGCCCTTCAATCTATCAACATACTGGCACTCACTATTAACCCCTACACCCCAGAATATGCCTGCACATCTCAGCAGCTAATGGACGCGCTACTGGAGGAACTGCCGGCTCAGCATCCGCCGGCCATTGACGTAGTTTCTGGATTGTATAGCAGTTGAGTCATGTAACCGCGTAGCGTATGTATTTGCAGAAGGAAGCAAATAGCATTGTCTCATCAGCGCGATTTGCTTTCCTCCGGCAGAGCGACGGCAGCTCCGTTCTAGCGGCTCCGAATGGAGCCGCCGTCAATCGCTGCTCAAATACCTACTGTACAGTATATCCAAAGATACGATCAGAATAAACTCCTACACCGCTCTTTACTCTTATGGAGGTAGTATATGACTTATACGAAGCGCTTTTTGTTTATTATAACAGGCATTTTGATTGCAATGCTCATCGCCGCCTGCGGCAACAGCACAAGCAGCGGCAGTCGCTATGGCAGTAGCGGCGCTGGTTCAACGCCAACAGCCGGCAGCAATGGATCTACAAGTATCATTAAGACGGCCTCGATGACCATTAACGGCAAAACGGAGACGATCTTAACGAATGCGCAGGGCATGACGCTGTACTATCGCACAAGCGATACTGCCACATCAGTCTGTAGCGGTGCTTGCGCGCAGGCCTGGCCCCCACTGTTATTCAGCGGATCAGGTGCTCCCACCGGCTCCGGTACCCTGGCAGGGAGTTTGACGGTGAGCACAAACGTCAATGGGCAACAGGTCGAATACAATGGCCACCCATTATATACCTACACAGGCGATACAAGCCCTGGCCAGGCGAACGGTGAGGGATTTGGAGGTGTATGGTTCGTAGTTCCTACTGACCTGGCACCATCTAGTAGCGCAACCGGGACGCCCTCAAATAGTGGGTATGGCGGCTATGGTAACCCATAGGAGAAAATTTTCTTCGCTTGCTCTCGTCAACGGGAAGCCCTGGTATTGCTACTGCCAGAGCTTCCCTTTTTATTGCGAACAGGAGGGATAGTATCTGGCTTGAAACGCTAAAGTAAGATAAAATGTGTCATAGTTGACGAAGCGGATGGCAGAGATGAAGCAAATAGAAAGGAATATACGATATGACTATTGACTTACAAAAGATGCGAGAACGGCTTGAAGCCAGGCGCGATGAACTGCAAGCAGAAATAGCCGGGTTGACGGAGGCCCATCCAACGCCGGTTGATCCCAATGAAGCCAGCGAGGGTCCACAAGACTTTGAAGAGACCGCCGTGGATTTCCTGGAGACGCAGCAAGAGCAGTCCCTGCTGGTAAACGAGCAGGCTCTGCTTACCCAAGTATTGGGTGCGCTGAAGCGTATCGACGAGGGTACCTATGGGAAATGTGTGAATTGCGGTCGGCCCATCCCTGAAAAACGCCTGGAGGCAATTCCGTGGGCAGAACGCGATGTGCAATGCGAGGCACAACTTGAGCAGCGGAACCTGAGCAGGGAAGAGCTTTATCCCGACGATACCCAGTAACTATGAAAAGTTTGCACCATCTTTTCAACCCACGGTGAATCGGGTACAATACACGTACCCACTCACCGCGGGAGAAGGAAGGAAAAAGAGATATCGTGACTTTTACACGCGCGCGAATTTTTGATGCGCTGGCACTACTCACTGTAATAATCGTAGTTACACTGGACCAGTGGACAAAGGCCCTGGTCGTCCAGCATCTAAGCCCACCAGATATCGGCCCTCGCATCCCACTGGTAGGCGATTACCTTGTACTCTTCTACATTCGCAATAACGGGGCTGCATTCAGCCTGTTTGATAATAACAGTATCGCATTGGTTGTGCTGATCGCCGCTGCCATCGCTATCATTGTCTATCTCTACCTGCGCATGCTTAACTCGGGACCGTTAGTATATAAACTCATCTTCGGTATGATCATTGGTGGAGCTGTGAGCAACCTGATTGATAGGGCACATCATAGCGGGTACGTGGTCGACTTCATCTCCTTCCGCATTCCCCAGATCGGTTTCTACTTTGCGGTCTTTAACCTCGCGGATGCCGCCATCTCCGTTGGAGTTTTCTTACTCTTCGTCGTCGTCCTCTTCAGCAGCTTGCGCAGGCCAGAAGAGAAACAGGGAAGCGCGATTCCCCAAAAAATTGATGATGGTCAGGCTGCTACGACAGGTAGAAGCCAGATAAGCCACTCCAAAGAGCAAGATGCACAACCCTGATTCGCCCTTAGCAGATAGTGAGCATACCTGGAAGATCCAGCCGCAGGAGGCAGGTCAAAGGCTGGATCGTTACCTGGTAGGCGTGTTGCAAGACCTCTCGCGCACCGCCATCCAGCAGCTGGTGATTGATGGCAAGGTTCTTGTCAATGGAAGGCCAGGCAAGCCTGGTCATATGCTTCGCAGCGGCGACGAAGTAAGGGCATTGAAAACCACGCCTGAAAGCCGGCAGGGAAGCATCCGGCCCAGCAAGGCGCCCCTGGATATCGTTTATGAGGACCCGGATTTGCTGGTCGTCAACAAGGCGGCCGGCGTAGTTGTGCATCCTGCGCCGGGACATCACGAGGATACGCTGGTCAACGCGCTGCTGGACTATTATCCTGATCTGAAAGAAGTGGGCGCCGAGCTACGGCCAGGAATCGTACACCGCCTCGACAAGGATACATCAGGACTAATGATCGTCGCGAAAAATGCGCGCACGCAGGCGGCCCTGATGGAGCAAATGAGGCGGCACCAGGTCGTGAAACGATACCTGGCGCTGGTGGAGGGAGTTGTAGCGCTGGATGCGGGGAGTATCGATGCCCCTATCGGGCGAGATATACGTCATCGCCAGCAAATGGCTATCACTGCGGTCGGCAGCAGGGAAGCGCGCACCCACTTTCGTGTATTGGAGCGCTTCTCTCGCCATACCCTTCTGCTCTTGCAATTAGAAACCGGCCGCACCCACCAGATTCGCGTGCATTTGAAGGCTATAGGACATCCCGTTGCCGGCGATCCAGTCTACGGAACCGGCAGTACTATTCGCGGTGTGGAGCTTGATCGCCAGTTCCTGCACGCGTACCAGCTCAAATTCACTCATCCCATCACCGGCGCACCTGTAGAGCTAGAAGCGCCTCTCCCAGACGATTTGCAAAGGGTTCTTGATGCCAGAAACTTCTTATAGCCGAAGATGAGATACGTAGCCAGAACAGATAGGGAAACTTGCATTATAGTCCCTTGAATATCGCTTGCCTGGCATGCTATAATACGGATGACGAACAAATCATCACAGGTTTGCGCACTTCGTTCTCTTAGCCGTCTTGTACAGCGTGTTCATTGCTAAAATCACGCGGCAAAGCTCCAATCGCAACCATCGCAATCAGGCATAGTTTGCCCTTATTTCTTGGCTTCACTTCTTGATAAAGTAATAGTCTGTGCTAATTGAGGAAAGGAGCAGATTTACTATGCCAACTTTAGCATCCACCGGCGAGATCACCCCAAAAAGTGCGCTGCGGCACCGCCCTATTGGGAAAGATACAGATGACGAGGGAAAGAGCCCGGCTATTCCACCGGTGTTACCGGTGGCGCAGCGGGCTTCCCGCAAGCGGCCAAAACACACAGAAGATGACGCAGAGATGAAACCGCAGCAGACAGAAGATGGTGTAGAGGTAAACGAATGGCAACGAGCGAGCGATGACAAAACACAGGGTGCTCGTACCCCGGATTCTACAAAGCGCGTCTCAACTGCGCCCAAGAGTCTTCCTAAACTGCCGCGGGTGGCGACTGCAGGAAATAAAAGGAGCTTTGCCTACAGGGCACATCCTTTGCTCTACCTGGGTGTGGGAATGATTGTTATGCTGGCCCTGTGGACGCTGCTGACCAGTGTGATTGGCTGGGCGAACACGACGATGGACGATATCCGTTATGGACGCCCACGCACTTTCCAGATAGATGCAGTAGTAGGGCACAATGATAGCCCGGCAAATCCCAGCCACTTCATTGCCATCAATTATAATAGTCGCATTGAGGTCATCGAGTTCCCGGGGGGAGATGCTTCAAAGGCCCGCATCTACCTCGGGCCACAGTTGTTCGGGTCAGGAGAAGACCTGGTGCCGGTAACGCTCAGCTTCGTCGATGTCAATGGAGATCACCGACCAGATATGATCATTCATTTCCAATCAACTCAAATTGTTTTTATCAACGATCAGGGAGGATTTCGTCCTCTACGCCCCGACGAACAACCTGCGGTGGAGCAGCTTCTGCAAAAACATGGTCTGTAGACATTTGCCGCCTCTAACATCATAGGGCCGGGAGTGTTCAGATACTACGAGAAGTGCCTGAACATTGCGCCGGCCCTACAATCTATCCTGCCATATATGTGGACACTCCCAATTAATCGGGTGTAGAATTACAGGATGAAGGCCCTAAATGAGCGAGCGTGACATGAGCAGCAAAGTAGCTCTCATGCCATTTCTTCACTCAGAGGCTAAAGTCCCATTTGAGGGCGTTTTACTTTATCGACCTCGTAACAGAAATCTTGTACCAGAAAATGACATCCGGTACAAGTTCTTCCTCTACTCATCTTCGCTTGTACCTGTGACTGTCCGTGCTATGAGGAAGATCATAGGAGAAAAGTCCTGCTCGGCTTATGAATGCTTGCCCGAATAGCACTTCTTCGATAGAGTTTAGGCAAACGCAGCACAGAGAGTTACGGAATTAGAGCAACTGCGTCATCTTGTATATAGAAGTATATATATGTATGTTTGATTTAAAAAGGAAAGGGAACATATCGATGGCGAACACTCACAACTCTCTCGTATTTTTCGTAGCCACACGTATTCCGAACACGAGCATCCTCAAGATTTGTACTGAGGACGAATATTGGGCAAGAGGAGGACCGGACCAGATGCCCAACTGTTCCTGGGAGAAAGTTAGAGTTACTAGCAGGGAACAGATGGCAGCCTGGGTGAGTGCAAAAAGTCGTTGGTTAGTAGAAGCGTGGGGTGACCTGAATCGCCATTATAGCCTTCCTGACAGATCAATTGCGGAGAAACAAGAGAGTCTTCGCATCATGCGAGAATGTGAAGCCATTATGAAAAGTTTGCAGATTGCTCCGTGAGAGATTTTTGCACGAATCCTGGCCCTACGGCCTACCTCACATACGAGAGAGTCAAGGCATCGGATGAAACGTACCTGGGATATTGAAGAGTTAATTGAACATTTTACGCTGGTTCCTCCCGAGATGGAACTCCTCGGGAACAAGACCGGGGCAACACGTCTCGGCTTCGCGCTGCTGCTCAAATGCTTTCAGCTTGAAGGGCGATTCCCCGCCGCCAAACATGAGATTCCGCGATCTGTGATTGACTATGTTGCCCACCAGCTGAAGCTGGACGCAGCGCTCTTCAGCGAGTACGACTGGGAAGGGCGCACCATCACGAATCATCGCACGCAGATTCGCGAGCATTTCGCGTTCCGCGATGCCACCGCGTCGGATGGGGAGGAGGTGGCGAACTGGCTCGTCTCCACCGGTCAGGCAGCCGTACCCCACCTGGAGCGACTCAAGGCGATCGTGTACGCGCGCTTTCGTGAACTGCGTCTGCTTCCCCCAACACCAGAGCGCATCGAACGGCTCATCCACTCGGCATGTGCCACCGCTGAACAGCAGTTCTTTGTCGAGACCTTCGCACGACTCTCTGACACCTCCCGGACGCGGCTTGATGTATTGCTCAACAGTAGCCTGGAAGTAGAAGAGAGCGAGGAGATGGAGGCACCAGACGAGACAGGAGAAGATGCCGAGGAAGATGAGGAGACCATGCCACTCGACCATGTGACCTGGCATGACCTCAAGCTCAATCCCGGCCCCGTTGGGGTGAAAAGTGTGCGCCAGGAGCTCGCCAAGCTGCGCACCCTGGAGCACCTTAAACTACCAGAGGACCTCTTCGGCACTGTGCCGACCAGAATCCTTTCCCGCTATCGGCAGCGTGCCGCTACTGAGACTCTCCATGAGCTGCGCCGTCACCCTGATGCCACGCGCTACGCACTGCTGGCTGCATTTTGCTGGCAGCGCCGGCATGAGTTGCTTGATACCTTGATTGATCTCCTCCTGCTCATTATTCACAAGATTGGGACCCGTGCGGAAAAGCGGGTGGACAAAGAGCTGTTAGAGGACTTCAAGCGGGTCGACGGGAAAGGACGCTTGCTCTATCGGGTGGCTGAAGCCTCGCTTGCCCAGCCAGACGGAACGGTGCGTGAAGTGGTGTTCAAGGTGGTGGGAGAGCAGCGCCTCAAGGATATCGTCAAGGAATACAAAGCCAGCGGCAGCGCCTATCACGCACAGGTGCATACCGTCATGCGTGCCTCTTATCAAAGGCACTATCGCCAGGTCATCCCGCTCTTGCTATCTCTGCTCGACATTCGCTCCAACAACGACGTGCATCGCCCGGTGATCCAGGCCTTAGCGGTGGTCAAGCGGTACGCGCGGACCTCGCTTGTCTACTATCCACTCGACGAGCAGGTTCCCCTGGAAGATGTGGTGAAGCCGGGCTTCCGCGAGCTGGTGGAGGAGAAGGATGCGCAGGGAGAGCTGCGCATCAATCGCATCAATTATGAGCTGAGCGTTCTGGAAGCACTGCGCGAGAGGCTGCGCTGTCGAGAACTGTGGGTGGCCGGCGCCGGCAAATATGGCAACCCGGAAGATGACCTCCCGCAGGACTTTGACGAGCAGCGCGCCAGCTACTACCAGGCGCTCTCACTCCCGCAAGATGCGGAGAAATTTATCGAGGCGCTGCAAGCCGAGATGCGCGAGGCCCTGGCAGCCTTCAACCGCTCGCTTCCGCAGGAGAAGGTCCGCATCCTCGACAGAGGCGGCGGCTGGATCTCCCTATCCCCGCTGGAGCCACAAGAAGAGCCCAGGAACCTGGGCCGGCTCAAAGGGGAGATCGGCAGGCGCTGGCCGATGACGAGTTTGCTTGATATCTTAAAAGAGGCGGATTTGCGCCTTGATTTCACGCAGCACTTCAAAAGCCCTGGAACCCGTGAAGTCCTGGATCGCGAGGTACTGCGCAAGCGGCTGCTGCTCTGCCTCTACGCTATGGGGACCAATACCGGACTCAAACGGGTGAGCGTCGGCGAGCATGGGGAAGCCTACCAGGATCTCCTCTACGTGCGCCGGCGCTACATTCAGAAAGACCAGCTGCGTGCCGCTATAGCAGATGTGGCTAATGCCATCTTCCGTGTTCGTCGGGAAGACATCTGGGGAGAAGCTACCACGACCTGCGCCTCGGACTCCAAGCAATTTGGCTCCTGGGATCACAATTTGCTCACCGAGTGGCACTTGCGCTACGGTGGCAAGGGCATCATGATCTATTGGCATGTGGAGAAGCATGCCGTCTGTATCTACTCCCAGCTCAAGACGGTCTCCTCCTCCGAAGTGGCAGCGATGATCCAGGGAGTGATGCGCCACTGCACCGATATGCAAGTCCAGAAGCAGTTCGTGGACTCGCATGGGCAAAGCGAGATCGCCTTTGGCTTTTGCAGGCTGCTTGGTTTCGAGTTGATGCCCCGCCTCAAGAACATCTACGAACAGAAACTTTGCCTGGTGGATGCAGCCGATGCTGAACAGTATCCCAAACTGCGCTTGATTCTCTCGCGTGCCATCAACTGGGACCTGATCCGTCAGCAATATGATCAGATGGTCAAATACGCCACCGCGCTACGTCTGGGCACGGCGGAGACCGAAGCGATTTTGCGCCGCTTCACTCGCACCGGACTTGCCCATCCCACCTATCGGGCCTTCCTGGAACTAGGCAAGGCGGTCAAGACCATTTTTCTCTGTCGCTACTTATCCTCAGAGGCACTCAGGCGGGAGATTCATGAGGGACTCAACGTCATTGAGAACTGGAATGGGGCGACGGCCTTTATCTTCTATGGGCACGAAGGAGATTTCCAAACCAACCGGCTCGATGAGCAAGAGTTAGCAGCCCTTTCCCTCCATCTGCTCCAAATATGCCTTATCTATATTAATACCCTTTTGGTGCAACGGGTCCTGACTGAGCCGAAACACTTCCAAGCTATGCAGCCAGCAGACTGGCGTGGGTTAACACCGCTCTTCTATCAGCATGTCAATCCCTACGGAACCTTTCGCCTCGATATGAACGAGCGGATGCAGATTGACGAGGAAGAAGCAACCGCCTAATGAGTGTGAATTCAATAAATTAGGAGGGAAAATGATGCCTAACAAAATTTATTATTATGGTCCCCCTCCCAGTCGTGAAGACATGGAGCGTGGATTTAACGTCCTCAAATTTGGAATCGGCTGCCTGCTATTTGTCGGATTCTGGGGAATGGTGATAGGGGGATTGTGGTCGGCAATAGGAGCTTTTCTCAATCATGTTGGAGCAGGCGGCTTGATTAATCGCATTGGAGCCTTTTTTGAAGGTATAGGACAGCATAATACTACCGATCTACTTGTACTCCTTCTGCTCTTATCTCTGGTTTGTCTTGCCCTTTTCTGGGCGGTTTTCGTCATGAAAAGAAGGGAAAATAAAATCGGCTGCATAGCGTTTATAGCCCTCTGTCTTGTAATTCTGGTTGGAAGTATTGGCATTAGTGGATGGGAGCTTTTACAATCAGGGACAGCACATAGTAATGCAGTATCAATAAAGAGCAATGGATTGTATAAGGGTGAGTCTTGGACAGGCCAGTTAGATTTATATGGAGGGGGAGGGCAACACCTGATCCCGGCTACACTAACAATTCAATCGATAGAGGGTGGCGGTTTTAAGGGAACAATTAAGGAACCTTGTAGATTTCTTAGCGTAGGTGGGACTTTTGGGAGCAGTATATCCAAATTTAGTTCCGATGTCCAATCAGAGCTACAAGATGTGATTAGCAGCTATGGCGACGGTGAGTATGTAGAATTTACATTTAGTTCAGACACATGCCAGATCACACATGATATCGGTCAGTTCACATCAGTCTTGGGACAGAATGGAGAATTGAATGGTAATATCTACCCTTTAAATTATCCTTTTGGCTCAATCGGTACGTTTAACCTCCAGAAAGTTATATAGGGTGAGGGAACTAGCCTCGTCTAGCATCAGTTTACCCTACTTTTTCGAGTTAGCAAATGCCCTCTTAAGATGTAAAAGTTGTTCAGGAAAAGCAGATGTGCAACACGTTTGTAATCAGCCCAAAACAGTAAGAAATGGAGCGGAGCTCTGATTATCAAACCACACATTACTTCCATACGATCCCTGGCATGGTCACCGGATGGGACGCGTATTGTTTCGGGCGGTGGTTCAGATTCTTTTTTATATCCGCCGTGCCCGATATTGATATGGGAAGCTGTCGAGCCTCGTTCTCTGTTCCAGTCCAAAGGGCGAACCCTCATTACCTATGAAGGACATGGCGAGTATCAGGTAAATGCAGTAGCATGGTCGCCAGAGGGCAAATATATTGCATCTGGAAGTGAGAAACAGACTACAGCTCATGCAGAGACTCTTCAGGTCTGGAATGCCAACACCGGACAAATCACAATTGTCTATCGTGGTCATGATGATCAAAGTGTATATGCCTTGGCCTGGTCACCGGAAGGAAAACGGATTGCGATTGCCTTTGTAGGCCTAGCGCAGGTATGGGAAGTCGCCACTGGAAAGGTTCTAACAACTTATAGAGGCCATGATTCCTCACAAATGTCCACCTCAATACGCCCTCGGGTAGACTCCATTGCCTGGTCGCCGGATGGAAAGTACATTGCCTCCGCTACTCAATATGATAATTCCGTCGCAGTATGGGAAGCAGCTACCGGGATGCTCCAGTCTAAGTATAGGCACCACTGCCATGGAGTATGTTCCATATCCTGGTCCCCTGATGGAAAATTCATCGCAATAGGAAGCACCGATCGCGGAGTGTATATATGGGATGTCACTACACAAGTCATACGTTTGATGCATAGCCGTGCCGATGACAGGCGAGAGGAATTGGTAGTAGCCTGGTCGTCTGATGGTATGCGTATTGCTTCTAGCCTCCACAACAGCATAGAGATTTGGGATTCTTTGACAGGGAACACTCTTTTTACATATAACGGGCATCCACGTCTCAGTAAAGTGGATGCTTTGGCCTGGTCTCCTGATGGAAAACGGATTGCTTCTGGTGGAACCGATCGTCAAATACACGTATGGGAACCAAAGTAAAGATCGCAAAGATCAACACATTACTACTAGTATTCGGTGCAAAATGTCCTGGGAAGAAGATTGAGAGCAAGCAAGCGATGTAATAATGATGGGTTTTTCTTGTCCTATATAACTGAGGCTGATCTTGCCCTTTTTCTTCTTTCCCGCGCCTAAAAATCGAATGCGACGTGGTGTGTTTCTTATAACAAGGTAAACGCCTTCAAGTGGCGTACAAGACCTCTAGAGTGGCTTCACACTTCCAGGCCTAGCCCCTGAGTCCCTTTAACTTCTCTTTCACCTGGGCTCGACTGACCTGCGTATAGCGAGCCGTAGTCTGAATCGCAGGGGTCCCTTTGACCGTCACATGTCCGAGATAGTAGCCGATCTCTTCCAGCATCCATCCTGCTTCTCTTGCTCGATGGGCAAAATCATGCCGCAGATCATGAAACGAGAGGTCAGCAATCAGTTCCCATTGCTCCTTATTTGCCTGCCGTTTCAGCGACCGGAACCAGTGATGAATGCCCGCCTCGGTCAACTGTGCGTGACGCTGCGACGTAAAAACATATGGACTTTCGGGATCACGACCACCGTGTCGAAGATAGTCATAGAGGGGATGCCTCGCTTCATTGAGCAGATCAATATCACGGAACTTCTCCCCTTTGTGTCCCACATGGAGCCACCCAATCTTCGGCCCGATATGGGCATGCTCCATGCGTAAATATGCGATGTCGCTCACGCGGCACCCCGCCCAGTACCCCAGGGCGAAGATCGCTTTGCCGCGAAGGTCCCCATCTTTTTCAATGAGGCTACGCAAGACAAAGCGCTGATCCGGTGACAGGATTCGGGGAGCAAGCTGCTGCTGGACCTTGATTTCTACCCCACGGGTTGGGTTCCGCCTCAGTACCTCTTTGTCTTCAATCAACCATTGGCAAAAATGATTGATGACCGACTTGACACGGGTGCAGTGGCTCACGCTATAACCCTGCTCCTTGAGTGAAGAGAGATACAACTCCACTGAGGTCTGGGTCAACTGAGTCGGCTCGAAGTGTCTTCCATGCCCTGGCCGCTCGGCGATCCACTGCGTACATTGGCGGAGAATACGCAGATAGGCATCAATAGTGGCGGCATCTTTCTGCGCCAGTCGCGCTTGACGATACCCCTCAATCCACACCTCCGCTCCTGATTGAGGGAAGGGAATCACGTTTGAGGACGCACTCATTTGTTGTCATCTTCCCCTTGAAATATTTCTGGTACGTGTTTTTGCGCTCCATTTTTGGAGAGCGATCAACACTAATACTCCCTCTCTGAGCACACATTCGCCAAAATAGAATTGCCACTCATCGAGAAACTGGTAGCAGAAACTACTTTCTGGTACATCTTTTCTGCTACGAGTCAGTATAGCAGGGGCTGAACGAAAAGACAAGAGAGGCGATGTCATAGAAACAAACACCTGCTCCTTTAGAAAAGCTCATCAGCTACTTTGCGGGCTATGACAGTCTCGCTCATTTTACCCCTACGACTTTGCCTGGTACTTCTGCCATGACCAGGATGTCTACGACAACGTGATCGCCGCGCGACGGGATCATCTCCGGACCGATGACGAGCGCAAGCGCATTCGCATCCAGCTCGTCGAAAAGGAGAAAGGATGAGCGCGATGGCAGACCCACCAAACCACCTCTCGCAACAATCGCTGGCACCCTCGCCCACATCCTCCAACCGGCGCGCCAAGTGGGTCACGTTCGCCAGATGGACAGGCATCCTCGCCTTGTTTTACCTCCTCGGTCCCGTTGTCTTCTTCGGTCGCGACACGCAGCAGAAAGCCGGTGGGCGCGTCTGGCAAGCGGGGGAACGCTGGGGGCATGTCTCCTGCTCCGCTTACCTCTCGCTGCTCTGGTATGTCCCGGTGGTGGTGTTTCATAGCGCGCTGGCCGGATTCTGGCTTGCCATCTTTGAAGGCCTCGCTGCGCTGCTCCACCTCTCTTTCTTGAGCGTTCTGGGAGGGGTGGCCTTCTGGCTGCCTGTCCCGTCCAGCATGCTGCTGCGCTGGGTGCTGGCGCTGCCGCTCACCTCCTGGATCGCACTCCTGCTCGAAGAGATCCGGCCACAGATCACCTGGGTAGCGAAGCGCGTGGTCTCGCCCGACGAACACCTGCACCTGGCCGCTGAGCAGGAGGCCCTAGAGAAAAAACGCCAGGCGGCCCTCGCGCGCAGTACTTCTCGGGCGCAACTCACGGCGAGCAGGCGGCCTGCCTCCACGGATAAGCGGCCTCGCCCATCCACCGCAGGGGCGGCAAAACCGGCGACTCCACAGGCTTCGCCTACAGGCTCGCTATGGGATCAGATCGATTGGAGCCAGGTGCCAGATGACCACCCGCTGAAACAGGCCGCCTTCGAGGAAGCAGAGCGGCAGGCAGCAGTGCGCCGCAACGCTGAACGCACACGCTCAGTACTCTCCCAAATGGAAAAGCAGGAAGCCCGAACTCCGCCGGGGCAAGGCGCGACCAACGAACCGGCCTCTCCCCAAGCTCCAGCCTACAACTGGGACGAGGGTGAGGGAACCGTCACCGAGAGCTAGAAAGGAGTGCATCATGCGAAAGGCGGCAGCGGAACAGAAGAGCAACCAGGAAGCCCTCTACGCGCGCCAGGTCCAAGCAGCCAGTTGCATGGGCGCGTTCTTGTCGTTCTTTGTCGGAGCCTGCCTCGCTCCTTTTGTGTGGGCTGCACTCGCCTGGGGGTTCCATTGGCTCGGCTGGAAAGTCTTCGGAGGGGCCGAACCTGGAATCTTTCATGGCCTCCTCGATTTCATAGCTGCGCCGAGCCTGGGTGTTGGCCTGATCTGGCTGCTGTACTACATCGTGGGCTATGCTGCCTCGCTTTGGCGGCTCTCACCGCGCGAGAAAGCGCAGCTCGAGGCGCAGGTCGCTCAATCGATGGCAACCTCCTCTCGCCTTGGGACCGAGCGCGAAGAGGAGGAAGACGACGAGTGGGCTGATCCCCTGGGACTGGCCCCTCCTGCATCCTCGCGCAAAAGGAAACCGATCCTCTCGCGCGCTATTCCGGGGGAGTTGAAGCACCAGTTGGTGGAGCGCTGCTATGAGGAGTACCGCAAGGCGCTCCAGCGCTACGATCCACCGCCGGTTGACCTGAGAACGCCAGAGACCTTTGAGTACGCGAAAGGGGTCCACCTCGGATGGAACATGAAGGACATGCTGCCCATTCTCCCAGAGGAACTGCTCGAACCTTCGCGTATCCATCTCCTGCTGGCCCCGCTGGCGCAGCATCTGGCGTGGTACAACACCACTGATCCAGACCGTATGGTGCTGCGCGACTTTCCCGATTTCGTCCCCTGGCCGTGGCTGTTGTATCCTACCGGCAACTGTCTCTGGCTACCGGTCATGGTCAGGCATCACCTGGAGATACCGACGTATCTGGCCGAGCAGGAGGTACAACGCGAGCAAGTTCACCAGGCATTGCAGTTCACCTGCTACCTGGGGCAGGGACCCGCTCTGGAGCATCTCTATCGGCGGCTGCAGGCAGAATTGGAACGCCGGGGATTGGAGGACCAGAGCTTTCCCACGCTCAACGAACGGATCGGCTACCTGGAAGTACTCAATAGGCAGGAACGCGAGCAAATGCGCCAGCTCGGCCTCACGCCACAAGAGCCGCCGCTGGTGAAAGGGGAGATTCCAGCGCAACTCTACCCTGGAAGAACACGGAAACGAGAACGGTAGGGAATCACCATCAGCCCAGAACCAACCGTACCTTCGCAACTTTCCGGGCAGGTTCGCGCGTACCCTCGTGCTCGGGGCAGGTCGCGCATCACATCCCCCAGCTCGCGCACGCGTTGTGACGCGACTTTCGGCATCACATGTGCTGGCCAGGCCTCCATCTGTGACACCGACATCGCGCCACAGCACGCGGCCCTCACCCGAATCGCTTGTTTCTCTGTCTGACAGGCCCGAATGAGGTGTCTGACACCTGCTTCCTTCTCCTTCATCCCTGCGCCACAAGCGCGCCACGACGGAGTGTGACTCCGGATGTTCCGTCACATTCGCGGCGCCGGCGCGCCACTGTGACAGCAGATCGCACGTCACAGTTCACCAGGTCCCGCACAAGCGTGACGCCAGGTCTGGGGTCACACTATGGAGGGGTAAAATGCGCGACGGTGACATGCGGGGCAAGATAGCCGTCTACTTGCTTTCTCCATCACCTGACCATTTTTCCCACAAACTGCGTTCCACTTGCCTTTTCCCCGTTTCCCTGCTACACTGACTCGTAGCAGAAAACTCGCGGCAGAAGGTACCTTCTGCCGCGAGTTGAACGAGGAAGAAGAGGCAGAGAGGAATCGGTTCACGCTCAAATCCTCTTTGGCGTTCTGAAGTTTTTTCTTGTTCACTGGAAAAATGAGCGAGCAAAACTCGCGGCAGAAAATTTTGAAGGGAGAAATGAGCGAGAATGAGGGAACCATCAAACGTTATTCCTTTCCCTCACTCAGGGGCCGAGGAATGGGTTAGAGCATTTCACCAGGCCTGTCTTCTACAGAAGGACGAGGCGACGATTGACGCGTATCGGCGTATTCTTCGCCAGTTTACCACCTGGGTTGCCGGGCGACCTGGGCATGGCAAGCAGTTCCGTCCTGAGCAGCTGACAAGAACGGTAGTAGAAGTCTACCTGTCTGAGCTCCAAGAGTGTGGATACAGCGTGAGCCATCGCATCCGTGTCAAATCGGTCATCAAACACTTCTCCCAATGGCTGATCGACGAGCATGGGGTACTCGGGCGCAACCCGACCAGCGGGATAGAAATACGGGCCGAGTCTCGGCTTGCTCCTCGCATTCTTTCTCCAGACCAGCGCTTTGTGCTGCGCAACCTTGTCGAGAAGTCTGATGACCCGCGCGGCAAGGCCCTCTTTGCCTTGGGCTACTGGGCAGGGTGCCGGGTTAGCGACGCCGCCTATCTCTTGATGGAACACACGCATATCGGGCCGAAGATCGGTTGGCTGCACGTGGGACACAAAGGCGAGAAATTCCGCGATATTGACCTGTTGAACGAAGCACGCCGTCCACTGTATGACTACCTTCAGCATGGGGGGCGTGACAAGGCCAGTCCGTATGTCTTTACCTCCCAGAGGAGTCCAAGGCTTTCAGAAGATGGGATTCACCACTGGTTCCGCACGCTCAAAGGACAAGCGAACAAGGAGGAGTGGGAACTTGTCGCTGACCTCACCTTCCATGATCTCCGCCATGATTTCGCCCATCGCGCACGTGAGGCTGGCTGGACACTTGAAGAGGTTGCTTATTATCTCGGGCATGTGACTCTGAAGGGTACCCCTGCCATCCAAACCACGGTGCGCTATACGCAAGTCAGCCGGGCGCAGGTGAAAGAAAAACTCAGGCTGCTGAAAGGATAGGGTCTGAGCAGTCCAGGTAAAAACAAGAAAGTCCTCCTCCTCTCAGTAAAAGCTTTCTTGTTTTGAGTTGGAGCGAGTGAGTTCCGCGTTGGCTTTTTCACTCCAGACCTTGAATGGTGATTGACCAGGAAGCTTGAGTCTCGACATAGAGATAGAAGTGACCCGACTGGTATTCTTCAGCGCTGCCAGAGACGCCAGGGCTGATGGTTGTTTGACAATTGTGTACACCCATTGGCCCGCCTAAGAGATTACCATTCCAGGTATATGGATAGACCAGCACACTATAATCTCCACCGTATGGAGCCGGAGCGTTCAGGGGGCATTGATTCACGATAATCTTCCAGTCGCCTGGCGCTGCGAATACAGAAGTCCTATAATCGCCTCTGTGAGTAAACGTGTCCAGCGTTTTCCATGTTGGTCCTTGCGAAGCTGGCTTGCTTGTTACGGAAACTCCCCCGTTGTTCATAGCAGCACCAGACATCAATGCTTTAGTAAGCCCACCGCCAACGACAAGCACTCCAACGATGAGGATGAGTAATGCCCACAACGGAAGGCTTACCCTCTTTGGCGGAGAAGGTGGTTGCTGTTGGTATGATGGTTGATACTGGTTTGGTTGTGGCTGCGTTCCCCACCTCGGATCATAAGACCGCCCCGTATATGGTGATTGTGGTTGTTCGTTCATGATTGCTTGCCCTCTCGAAAACACGGGTATAAACAAAGTGTTCAAGTAGTCTTCCTCAGAAGATGAGGTTGAGATTATATTGAGCATGCTCACTTGCATCTCTTCCGTCAAATCCCTCCATAACAACAGGAGAACAGCTCGTTTGTCTTCACTCCCTATGCCAAAATCTACTATTCGCTCCTTCAATTCTTTATTATCAATGCAATGCCCATGTGTGGAAAGGGAAGAACGGTTACAATTCGGTTATGAACAGGTTAAGATTTGCCTCCATAAGAGGCAAAAATCTGCCCCTGTTGGCTCACGACGTTCCTTTCCAAATCGTTCCTGTATGAGAACCAGGAGCGTTTCTCATCGCATAACATACTTGCGCGGTTGGACACTGTATACCCTCGGTATTCATATCTACCTGGTTGAACTGCCATGTCATCCCACCATCTTGTGTGATGTCAAAACCTCCCTGCGCTCCCAGGTAACAGACACGATCACTGGTACAAACAGCACTGGTAGCCAGAGGAGGATTTGCAGCTGTTATGGCTATCCAGGATTGTCCGCCATCATGTGACGCTTCAAGATTACAGGGTACCTGGAAACCGCAATCCTCGGTCGAAGTCACGATGAGTTGGGAACCTGCATAAAATAGAGCCGGTCCATTGTACATGGATGCGGTAAATGTTGCCGGACTCTGGGTCCAACTCTGTCCCCCATTATCAGTAAGCCATAATGCATAGGCTTGTTGAGGTTCACCTGCTGAGTTGTTTTCGGGCATTCCTCTTGCCGCCAACACGATGCATGAAGACGCATCTAAGCAATCAAAAGAGACCAGAGGATCGGTCGTTGATGGAGAAATATCAACGACCGATCCTCCCGCAATGGAGCTTTGATACAGATGCGGACCGGAATTGGGACTGTTGCTTTCAGCGTACAAGAAATAACAGGCACGCTGAGAAAAGCATTGAACGTTCGTTACTGCTGTCCAGGGAATACGTGAAGATGAGGATGGTAGACGTGCCCAATGTCCGCCACCATCACTCGTTTCATCAACAAAGCCAGCGTTGACAACTCCACCACCTTCACCGGTCGCATAACCCCAGGTGATGCAGCTGTCTGCCTGGAAACACTTGAGGAACACATGCGGAGCACAAAAAGAACCACAATTCAAGCTCGACAGCTCCGACGAGAGGTCAAGTACCGGCACCCAATCATTTCCCGCGTCGGTGGTTTTCATCATCAATCCAGTAGTAGTGAGCATATAGCAGGTAGCCACAACCGGGCAATCGAGAGCCTGAACTCCTCCTGAGCTGTTACTCGTTACAGGGGTGATATTACTCCAATGCTTAATGACCGCTCGATTTTCATAGTCATAGACGGTCTGACCATAATAGTCACTCACATGTGAGATCATCGCATGTGGGTCATCATATAAAGCGGTGGCAGAGTTCGAGCCTTGCATATAATGGATATGCATGCTGTCCTGCTGTACGTAGTCTACTGAAAACTCGATGGAACCACTCGGCATTTGCGCTAAATTGACTGGCAGTTCGGAGTAGAGGGATCTCTGTAATCCCCTTCCATCCAATGTTGAAACATTTTCCACAAGCGGGGCACGATGGGTATACCAGCTTTGTGCTGAAATAGCGACTTGACCAATTCCAAACGCAGGAGAGAACACATAGACCCGGACGATGACGGAGAGTGGAGTGGTCTTACCGGGTGTTGTGACGGAGATCGCAACAGATGGAGCAAGAGCCAGGATATAGGCAAGTTGTTTGATGGCCTCTGTACTGGTTAAGATGGCTCCATGTCCGGCTGGAAATCCGTCATGCGGATGAATCGGGAATGAGAATGCTTGTTGAAACGCTCCAACCACAAACTGCGTTGACTCTTCATCTTGTGCTATCGTATGATTGCCTGGATTGGGAAGGCAGAGCGCTAAGTGGTACAGGCAATCCTGCGTATTACCGAAAGTGTAGACAGACGTCCCCATGGCCGAGAGAATATGCACTACACCTGTTGCGAACGTCTTATCTTTGGCAATCGCATTGAGCCGAAGAGCAACAGATGCTCCAAAATAAGCCAGGGATTTGAAATGGCAAGCACCTGGCAGTTGCTGATCACCGAGAAATGCAAGCGTATCTGAGCTAAAGCCGTGTAACGGGCTATCAATCGTGACGATTTTGGTAATCAGGCCAGGCTGGTTCTTGTGGGCATCAACATAGTCAAGACCGCCCAGCAGGGCAACCAATCCGCCGAGACTGTGACCGACTAACTCAAAGTGAGCATTTGGGTATACTTGGCGATAGGTGTCTAAGAGATAAGCGAGCGATTGGCTGTCCTGCTCAAGTGAGCTACCGTTCGGTTGGCAGCTCGTGTAATTTTCAGGTATCCAGTGTCCAGACTCCATCTTTCCACTTGGTTTGCTTGAGCTGTATGTGTAGCTATACTCAGCGATATCAAGTTGCGAATTGGAGCTACCTGCACTTGCTCCATTACATCTATGAGCATACGGATTGGTGTATCCGTACTGCTGAACCAGTTGATCCATGAGGGGACCAAATCCCTCTAATTGGCAATTAGTTATGGATGTATTGAGGCCACCTAACAACACAACCACATTTCGCGGTGAGTTATTCACCACCGGCTGTTGAGAATTACAGGCAGGTAAGGCGCTACCAAATAGGAGAATCAGGAGAGTAACCATGCCGAATCGAAATTGTCTGCTGGATAAGCGCCCATTCCACATACTTCTACTATACTTCATGTTTTCATCTGCTCCATAATAGATACATGTGTTTCATAGAGAATCGCCTTATGATGGCAAACTCAAGACATGTGGAAGGATTCCGGTAAGCCATAAAAAGACATATAGCCAATTACCCACACAGGTATCCGATTAGTGATATTATTACCAATCACCAGGGCCATACGGTTCCGAATCAGAGCCAGGTTTAGGCTCACGCTCTCCGAATAATCTGCATTGTTCCGCACGCTGTTCGCTTAGTACTCGCTCGAGTCTAGCTCCGGCCCCTCCCCATTGAAGTCGATATTCCTCATTTGCTCGCGCAAGGGCAGCGTGTATTTCCTCATCGCTATATCCTAAACTCGCCAAGTAAGCTGCTGGTGAGCGTATTCCATTGTCAGGATCAAGTGCCTTTCGCGCTAGAGCAATGGCCGACTTTTGCCTGCGTTCTGCTTCTGTTTCCACTACAGCTTTGCTTCCGCGGTTTGGAAGTCTACGAATACCGCTACTGAGACACGCCAAACCAGCGATAAACATCACCAGGAATGTACAGCCTGCTACTGCAAGGTTCCCCCATATCTGATTGACACCCGGGCCTTCCTCAACAAGGAGTGATGCCGGTGCAATGCCCATAGTTGCATGCGAGGCGAGCGTACACAGGCATATGAATGCACCAGGAACCAAAAGAATCCCGAAGAGAATCAAGACAATGGCTGTGGCAAAACCGTGATTTTCATGTGAACTGCGTCTGTCATTCATAAAAGAGTTTCTCTCAGGTGAATGTGGCGATGCTTCTCCGCTGTTTTCATCGATCGTGAAATGTTGCCAGAACCGTGCATTGAAGAGCCACTCTAACTACTTCTTCTCATTTCAACGAATAAAAAAAATGGCCTCGCTATCATAACGGGCTATGCTTCAAAATGTAAATGCACTGATATTTTTAGGACTTTCTTCCCTTGATTCTATGCGTTTGCCAGTACCAATGCTTGGAGGAGAACATTTTTAGGCCATCCCTCAAGCCAATGCTGAACAGGCTCATACGAGTCCTTGGTCCAGTATAATGATATGGGCAGGCAATACCTGTGCGGAAGAGACTTCGTCTTGCCCTCCGAAGAACTCCTCACGCCGATAGTGCTTCCTCGATCGGTATTCGTTCAGCCAGGTCCAGACGGAACGTCCCATAGGGCGTCACATGACTGTAGATAAGCGGGGTGAGGGCACGCAAATCCTCCTTCTTCATCTGCTGGAACTGCCTGGGATCTGAGAGGACTTGCTGGATGAGCAACGTATTGACGTAGACCAAGCAGATTTGCAATAAGTGGAGCGAGAGTGCCGCCAACTCTTGCTCATCGAGACGGTTGGTGGCAAAATCACCGCTCTTGCCGTAAAAGATGAAACTGTTGGCCCCATTCCAGTTCTCAATGACGTTGAGCCCCTCGTGGATCTCCCGCCTGAGTGCCTCTGATTCTAAGTAGCGGCAGAGGAAGAGGGTTTTGACCGCCTTGCCAAGCTCCGCAAAGGCTTGATAGGTCGGATGTTGCAAACCCGTCTGCGTAAAGCGGCGCAGGATCGCCTCGGTCTCTGCCGTCCCCAGCCGCAGCGCAGTCGCATACTTGATCATCTGGTCGTACTGCTCGGTGATGAGGTCCCAGTTGATGGGCCGCGAGAGAATAAGCTGGAGATTGGGGTAGGCCTCTGGTTCTCCAGACTTTGGTCGATAGAGGCGTTGGGCATAGATGTTTTTGAGTCGAGGCATCAGCTCAAAGCCCAGGAGCCGACAGAATCCAAAGGCGACCTCATTCTGACCATGCGTATCGACGAACTGCTTTTCGATCTTCATCTCGGTACAATGCCGCAGCACACCTTTGATCATAGCTGCCACCTCCGAAGAGGAGCAGGTTTTGAGTTGGGAGTAAATGCAGGTCGCGTGTTTTTCGACGTGCCAGTAGATCATCACGCCCTTGCCCCCATAGCGCAGATGCCACTCGGTCATCAAGTTCTGATCCCAGGCCCCAAATTGCGTCGAGTCCGAGGCACAGGTCGTCGTCCCCTCGCCCCAAATGTGGGGCAAGCGTGCCTGGAAGATGGCGTTGGCGACATCGATGATGGCCGCACGCAACTGGTCCTGGTGCAGGTAGCGGCGACGTGTGTAGAGGAGTTCCTGGTAGCTTTGCCCATGATCGCCCATGCTGACGCGTTTGATCCCGGTATTGGTCCCCAATCCATAGAGACACAACAGCAAACGTTTCTGCAAGGTCTCCCGGTCGAGTTTTTCGCGGGAGGCGGGACTCTTGAAGTGCTGGGTGAACCCGATGCGCAGGTCTGCCTCCTTCAAGATGTCGAGCAAATTCGTCATGCCCCAGCGCCGCTGGATTTCTGCTTTCAATTTGCGCAAGTACTGTGGTTCAGCTTGGGGCTCCAGCGGCGAGAGATGGATCCACCCGCCGTTCTTCTCTAAGAGACGCACCTTGGGAGCAAGCTTGGGCAGCGCGTGGTCGAAGGACTCCAGCGCGGCGATCATTTCGGCTTGCAGAGATGCAACGAACGCCTTCGCCTTTTCGGGGAGATTCAGCGCTTTGTAATACTCCTCTCGCTTCTCCTCAAAGTCTTTGGGCAGATCATCGTCGGGATTGCGGTATTTGTTGGCCCCCTCCACCCATAGCTCACGGCAGCGCAGGCCATCGCGTAAGGCATCCAGGACACAGAGTTCATAGTTCACCCGATTGATGCGTTGCTCACCGTCCTTCTTCTCGACCACCAACTCCCGCCACATCGCGCGTACCACACCATCAAGGGGTACCTCCTCATCGGCAGGATAATAGGCACCAGGCGTGCCTGCATACCGTTTGATCAGATCCAGGGCACGCACGACGGGCTGGTGTTGGGTGTTGGTGGAGCGCACCTGAAGCATATTGACTAAAAGCGGCACCATGCGGCGGTAATGGTCACGATAGGAGGAGCGCATGTGCAGGTAGACTTGCTGCTGGTAGCTGCCCTTGGTCTTGAACTCCGTGATCACGGCTTGGCAGGTGGCCTCGCTCATGACCGGAAAGATCCCCTCGCGAATGGTTTCTTCAGGATGGGCAAGCGCAGCTTCGGCTACTTGGCACAATAGGCGTGGTTTATTATCGACCCGTGCTTCATCGATATGCTGCTTACTGACTCGTTTATCTGCCCTGGCACCGATGCGATGGACGACCAAGAGCAAGAGGTCCACCAGGCTGTCAGTCACTTCGGCTGTACGCTGGAGGCAGAAAGCGGCAAGCAGCGTATAGCGCGTGGCGTCAGGATGTCGCCGTAGTTCGTAAAGCGTCTCCGTCGCCGCACGCTGTCGGTAGAGGGTAATCACTGCAGGCGACACATCCCCAAAAAGGTCGGCAGGCAGCGCTAACTGTGAGAGCATGCGCAGCTTGTCAATCTCAGAGAGGACGCTTTCCAGCCCGACTGCCCCTGGGTTGGTTTTCAAATCCCTCCAGGTAATGACTTCGCGACGGGGCCCACCTGTGGAGGATGGCTCATCATCGGCTGGCTCGTCCTGATCCTCCATCTGTATGCTCCGGTCAAGCAACGCATCGAGGCGGGTGCGCGTCTCTGGAGAAAGACGCTGCAAGGCGTTGGCAAACAGGGCTTGTTCATAGGTCGCGCAGGCGGAGTGTATCAGACGCTCGATACGATCCGCGGTGGGAGGCTCGATCTTGCGTTCACGAAACTCGGTGAGTACCTTGGCTTTGAGATGATCGATATGCTGATCCCTCGACAAGTGCGTGTTGACGAGCCAGGCAGATATGGCATCGCTATCAGCAGCCGTGGCTTCGCGGAACCCCAACTCCTCTCGGATTTGAGCACGATGCAATTTGATCGTGCGGCCCTCCCAGTCATACTGCTGGAACAAGGCCGCATCCAGTTTCAATTGGTGAGCAAGGTAGTCCACGACGGAGCGGGGGATCTCATATTTCGCATGGGGAAAGCGCCCTTCCAGTTGAAAGCACTTGAGCAGGATGGCGCAGCCCAGGCGCGTTGCGCCAGTCTTATTCGTGAGAATCTTCAGGTCATCTTCCACGAGCGTGAAGTGTTCAATCAATTCTTCAATGTCCCATTGGCGTTTCATCTATCTCTCTCCATTTCTTGAGAAAACTTCCGTGGGGTGGCTCCACAAACGTATTCGTTGCCTTCCAACCCGCATGTACTCTAGTGGGAAGAAACGCCAGAAGACAGGCATAGTGGAAGAGAAAAGGACTTTTTCCTTACTGGTATCCCCTCGGGACAAGATACCTCAGCCAATACTTCATCATCATAGGTATAAACTCGTAGCAGATGACAGCATCTGCTACGAGTTTTCTGGCGCGAGTAGATATTCCAAGAAATCTGTTTCATTTCCCATAAGAAGCTCGATGAACAAGGGTAAGAGGGAGAAAGCTGTGGATCGAGGAAGAGGCTACCTTGCCCCGTATGTCACCGTCGCGCATTTTACCCCATGAAGGGTAAGTCCTAAAAACTGTCTTGTAGTCTGGATTCAGGCTACGCGGCAAAAAACTGAATATTTGAGGTGACGTATGGCAGATACGGGCGAGAAATCCGAGACAGGCATACCGGCCCTGGAGCAATACCAGAAGATGTGGGCCCAATCACTTGAAGAGTTTCAGCGAGTGGTAGAAGCGAATATGTCCTACCAGCAAAACTGGGTGCGTTCGTTGGAGCTATTCCAGAAGACACTCGCCGCGGGAGCACCGTACTTGAAGGCATGGGTCGAATCAATGGAGCAGTTTCAGAAGACGATGCAGGCAAGCGCCCCTTACTTACAGACCTGGGCCGAGGCACTGGCACAATATCAGAAAATCATGGAAGCAGGCCAGTCATACATGAAGCCCTGGACAGACTTCGTAGAACAGTACCAGAAGGCGATGAGCAAAATGTTTCGACCCCACGACGATCATGCGGGCGAAGGATCCTAAGCTGGCCTCATTGAATCTTCCCTAACGTTCGCAGCCCTCGACTTCGCGAAAAAGCAAGTGAGGGCCTTGACTTTTTGTCCTTCTAGATGCAAAATGCATATAGATGAATTTGTCATTTAACGGTATGCTTCATGTAAGTGATAAATGCATCTAGATGTGACCGGATAGCATAATGACGGTTGCGCTATCGACGAACGATAGGAAGAAAAGTATGCTCAGAGACTCAAAAAAACAGGCACCGCTGCCGGCAATTGGAATGCGCGCGGTACGAACGCGCACAATTAGAGAGGAGGATATCGTAGACTTTGCGGAGGTCAGTGGCGACCATAATCCGCTGCACCTCGATCAGCATTATGCGGCGCAAACTCCTTTTGGCGGGCGCATCGCGCATGGTTTTCTGACGGCTTCCATCATCTCCGCCATCCTGGGCATGGAATTACCCGGTCCAGGAAGCATTTACCTGGGGCAGACATTGAAGTTTCTTGCCCCTGTGCGTGCTGGCGATACAGTGACGGTCAGTGTTGAGGTGATTGCCCTGCGGGAGGAGAAACGTATCGTGACATTGCGCACAGACATCGTCAATCAGGATGGCACGATAGTTCTCACGGGCGAGGCGACGGTCAAATGCTGAAGAAATTCTTTTCCGAGCCTGAACGAAGCCAATAACAGCCATCGTTTGTTTGTACCTTCCATCGTGCGGCTGCCAGGCCGCACGATGGAAGGTCGTACTCGCCTCAGCGCTACTGGTCTAGTACTTCTTTGTACCTTTCTCAGTCGAGGACTTGTAAGTCGTGGATGGGGTTGAAGTTGTTTTCTTCATACCCGTGGTCGGGGCGGATTGAGCTGCCTGGGAGAGGACAGCGCCGACAGAGAAACCAACGCGCTTGCGAGCCGGGATAGTAATCTGCTTGCCACCGCGGATCGATTTGACCTTGCGCGGCGCGACATTGCGCAGGTTCCAGGTGCCGAATCCCATCAGGCGTACCTCGTGACCCTCGGCAATATCCTCACGCACAACCTCAGTGAAGGCATCAATAACCTTACTCGTCTCTTTCAAGTTCATGCCAGCTTTAGCAGCTACCTGGTGGATGAGTTCGTCCTTACCAACGATGGTAGGACTCTTTTCGGGTGAAACGGTTGTCATTTGAGTAAAAACTCCTTCTAACTTTTTCTGTAACAAGGGCACAATGGCTCTTGTCTGCTCGATATCGCAACGCGCATTTTCCTTGCGTAGAAGCTCCTCGTTCTTGTTGTGACTGGCTTCACCTGTGACTTGCGCGTTGGAATGGAGGTACCATTCACTCTCACTATACAGAGTCCCACCAAATGGTTTGCAAAGACTAACACACAGTAGTTATCTATTAGTGTTTGGGACGCTTAAAGATGTACTGGATCCCCCATGTTACTTCAACCTGTTTTACTGTGGTGAGCCTTACCACGCTGACCAGTTCCCATCCTTCGGAGCCAAGCTGGGTAAGTTGTGCCTCAGTGAGAACACTTTGTCTGTAGCCCGTTATTCGTCCCCATACATCTGGGTCTATACCGTCTAGTCCCAGAAAGCAGGTTTTGTATTCCCATTCGTTCACGAATGACCTCCTGATGCAGGCCTTATCTACGCTCTAGCCAGTTTTCCACGATGCCTAGAGTTCCACCCCAGATCACGTGGGAGGCAATCATCATGGCGTTGCGGCGACCCGGCTCATTGAACGCAGATTCGCGCATCTTTAAGGCGCTAAAGATGCCGAGATAATTTGCGGCCCATACAAGCAGCCCAAAAGCAATGCCTTTCACAACTGGAGAGAGTGGCACTTTTTTCGCGACAGGGCTATAGAGGGCGCCCATGCTGGTTCCAAAGCCAAAATGAGAGACGAGCGTTGCTCCTAGACTCTGTGGCTTGTTCATATCCTCAGCTACTTCTGTTCTCTCAGCAATCTCGTTGGTCACTCTCTCAGGTGGCAGAGCATATTTCTGCCAGTCCGGGAGCAAACGATGGGCAGCGAGCATAAACAGTGTCATTGGAATGGTGGCGATCAAACCGGCCATAGCCCCTTGTCTTAGAGGAAGGATGTTCAGTATCTCTCGTATATCAAAGTTTTGTGGCATGCATAAGTTCCTTTCCACCTTCTCAATAGGTGTGATAACGATTCACTTTATGTAACACGGATGAAGCGGCTTTAAAGAGAACACCGTATTTGACTTGACATAACTATAAGATGTTAATATAGGTGGTCGGTCAAGCCGCTTTCCAGTTCATCAAGGACGTAATGCTTAGCGGTGGTATCGATTCGTTTATGTCCCAGCGCCTTTTGTGCCTTGCGAATATCTACTTTGGCCAGTTGCGTGCCCAGGAACCTGCGTAAATCGTGAGGCTTGACATCTGAAAGTCCAATCATGCTGGCGTAGTGGCAAACGACTTTCCAGAGTCCTACGCCGCTCATAGGCTGGTCGCTCAGCCTCTCGCCTCTGCCGCCGAAGGACGTAAACACATATTCGCTTGCTATAGGACGCGCTTGTAG
Source organism: Ktedonobacteraceae bacterium (assembly GCA_035653615.1). Classification (NCBI taxonomy): domain Bacteria; kingdom Bacillati; phylum Chloroflexota; class Ktedonobacteria; order Ktedonobacterales; family Ktedonobacteraceae; species Ktedonobacteraceae bacterium. The sequence goes on from DASRBN010000042.1 coordinate 127,926, forward strand.
CCATTGCTGGATGGCGTTATAGGCTTCGGCGGAAAGATAGGCATCGCGGTATTCGGCGTCATTTTTCCCGCGCACCGATAAGAAATAGCCATTATCGCGATTGAAGATTTGGGAAATGCGAAGACTTGCAAGTTCGGCAATGCGTACGCCGCTGGATGCCAGTGTGTGCAGGATCGCTCTATCACGCAATCCGATCAATGTATCCGGGTCTGGTGCCATAGTAAGCCTGCGCATGTCTTGAGGAGAAATGCGTGTGCGAGCGTTTGGCTTCGTTCTGTTCTTCAGTGCTGTTATCTTGACGCCCTCGATGCGTTCAAAGCCGGCTATCTGTTCATAAGCGACATATCCCTGGACGGCTGCCTCTTTCATTAACCGTTTAACGGCTGCTAATTTCCGGTTGATAGTATTTGGTGACATCGTCGTTTCATCGGCCATAGAGGTTCGCCAACGTGCCAGAGTAGCGGGATCCAGCGCCTTTTCAGGAGTCACCGCGTAAGCCAGGTATGCCTCGAAATCTTCGCGATATTTGCGCAGCGAGGATGCGGATAGCTGTCCCGCGAGAATCGAGGTATCGAAAGCGATCTTGTTATTCTCGTTGGTAGTAGTTAGCTCCTTTGCCATGGTAACCTCGTTTTCTGTTTGTTGCCGGATTTCGATAGATTAAGATAACAACCCTTTCCTTAATCTATATTCTAGCCGTTTTACACGCCAAAAGCAAGAAGGCATTTCTTATAGACATAAAGAGGCGAGATATATGACCCTGGCAAAAACGTGTAGTGGAATAATCTGTTCCGCCAAATAGATATTGCATCTTTTGCATGGAAGACGCCGGGCTTTCAGAGCCGTTGAGTACGTATGAAGGCAAAGAAACAAAGGCCTTTGCCTGTTCTTTAGCTTCATATGCATGTGCTTATTCATTATCTCCAAATATCTGGAAGTAAATAAGTAAATATATCTACTTGACAAAAAATTAAATATCATTTATACTATAAGAGATGAGATAAAATATAGTTCATGCATAAATCATACAGCGTTGTTGCGTGAACGTCCTCTATTTTGCATCCATCTGTTGGCCAATGGCTTGATTGCTCCGGGTCGATACTTTCCGCTTCATAGAGACTTTGATGCAGTTGCTGGGACGAGGAAGCCAGCCCATCGAACATTCGCTGTATCACACGTGAGCTTCGCTTTCTGTGTCAGGAGCCCAAAGGCGATGTTTCTTGTGCAAGAAGCTACTGAGGACATCGCAATACCTGTACACACGAGATCAAGCAAGAATGGGAAAAGACATGCAGCACCTTCACACACGGTGGCTCCACAAACCCCTGCTGATGGGAATCAGCATCGTAATACTGATCATGACCGGTGGAGGCGGTAGCTCATTGGCCCTGGGGAGGATCCATTCCTCCGTGGCAGCATCCGCTTCCATAGGGAGCAGCCTTTCAGCACAGCCGACACGCAGCCGTACCCTCTATATTGGTTCCAATGATGGCAATTTATATTCGCTGAATGCCAGCACGGGAGCTCTCAACTGGGACTATCCAACAGGGAAGTATCAGAGAATATTACTCTCCTCGCCTGTGGTGGTCGAAGGCCTGGTCTACTTTGGCTCGACCAATCACAATGTCTATGCCCTTAATGCCAGCACCGGCAAACGCGTCTGGCGCTACAAAACGGGTGGCTGGGTGCCCACTACACCGGCAGTAGTCAATGGCATTGTCTATATCGACTCATTTGATGGCAACCTCTATGCGCTCAATGCGAACACCGGTACTCTCATCTGGCGCTACTACACAGGGAAATTCTCGTACTCCTCGCCTGCCGTGGCTGGGGGTATTGTCTACTTTGGCTCAAGCGACGACAATGTGTATGCCCTCGATGCCAACACAGGTACCCTTATCTGGCGCTACACTACAGGATCTCTTATATATGGCTCGCCTACAGTAGTCAATGGCATTGTCTATATCGACTCATTTGATGGCAACCTCTATGCGCTCAATGCGAACACCGGTACTCTCATCTGGAGTTTCAACACAGGGGGAGAACCACGCTCCAAACCCACAATAGCGGGGGGGCTGGTCTATGTTGGCACAACTTACTATAATCTCTATGCCCTCAATGCGCGCACGGGCGCTTTCGTCTGGAGCTATTCTTCGCCTGGAGGGTTTTCTTATTCCTCGCCCCAAGTGACCAAAGGCATACTCTATATCGGCGCATGGGAATCCAACATCTATGCCCTCAACGCGCGCACGGGTGTTCTCATCTGGAGCTATGCTACGGGTAGCAATGTGGACTCCTCGCCCGCAGTATCCGATGGCATTGTCTATATTGGCACATATGACCACAACGTCTATGCCCTCGATGCCACAACGGGTGTCTTCATCTGGAAATACACTACAGGAAACGAGGTAGACTCCTCGCCCATAGTGGTAGGGTAGCCAACCTTTCAACAGGAAGACTGTGCGGCGGGACGTTGCAAACCGTGGGATCAGGAGTTACGTACATGTAGCCTGCTCCCACGGGGTTTCTAATGAAGTAGGTCCAGCGCTACGTAAGCTGCTCATGGGACGCAAATGCTCATGGGACGCAAAGTAGTGGGCATTATTCACTTCGGCCTATCAGTGTGATCCTGACGAAAATACTTCTTCATGAGCAGCTTACGTAGCGCTGGACCTACTCATGATTTGATCTGTGCGATCTGTGGTTTGTTTGGCTATAAGAAACTTCTTTATAGATGCTTTTGAGAAGAGCATCGTATACTTTCCTAAAAAGGAGTCTTCCATGTCCATCTTACTTCCATATCCCGGCACACCGCAGCACCAGAAACTCCTACAAGCTATCGTCTCTCACTATTCCAATGATCCGCGCATCCTCGCCATCATCGTCTTTGGTTCGCTTGGACATGGCAACTGGGACCCCTACTCCGACGTCGACCTCGATATAATTATTGCCGATACTGTCCCAATCGATATTTCTAAAGAGCTAGAACATTTGATCTATTCCTTCCCTGATACTCTTGAGACAGGTACGTTGATTATCCCCCATGAATCAGGCCTAAAACTTACGCAAGAGCTACCGAGACTATACCCAGGGTCGTCCCCACGAAAAGACGCCCATCCGAGATCGTCGGCGTTACAAAGTGTGGAACAGTAATACCTAAGGCAAGCTGTATACGTACTTTGCCCGTAGCGAGATCAAGCGCATAGAGAGTACCCTCTTGATCGAGGCTGTAGACTGTGTTCCCTCCCACGACGGGAGGCAGAGCTATTTGCGGAAGGGCATGCCAATCAATCTTCAGCTTCGGTCCTGGCTCGACCTGGACGGAGCGCAGGCCATCGGAGCAAGGTACAATGATCTGCAAGCCGATTGTAGCAACGCCACCCAGGGCCAGTCCATTGCAGATTTTCATCGTTGCCACCTGACCCCCTATCCCTCCCAGTGCGTTGGCATTCAGCAGGTAACCATCCCCGGATTTCCCTGCGGCGAAGACGTAGCCACCAGGCAGTAGTGCTGGCCCCATTGAGCCCAGGTCTTGATTGCCGGTATCCTGCATCCGCCAGTTGGCCGGGGCAAAACTATCTTCGAGCTGTAGTGTGGGTGAGAGGCGCAAGACGGCATTGCTTAAATCCCAGTCCCAATCTTGAGTCATGTGGTCTTCATTGCCCGTCGTTACAAATACCCTCCCATCCTGATCAATCACAGGACCAGAAGTCCCCCAGATACCGCCTGAATCGTGAGTTGGAACTTGATAGGAGAGTAATGGCCCCTCACCATCAGTCCGTGAAGCAACGAGCGTCCCATGGTACTGCCCACAGTCATCGGCAAGACCGCCAAAGGCGATGTAGATCATCCCATGCGAGATGGACAGTGCGGGACGTTGTAAGTATATCCCTGGAGGCCTCATTTCCGGCACATCCACTCGGCGTCGGATGCGTACCTTGCCGGTGTTTACATCGATACCCACCAGTACATGCATTGGCCCCGTGACCTCCGCAACCGCAAAGACCAGTCCGCTACCAGGGTCATAGACAGGAGTCCCAGTAATCCCAATCAGATTGATAGTTCCGCTACAGTTCAGCGTAGATAAAGGGACGGGACGCCCAACATTGGTTTGCCACTGTATTTCCCCCGTAAGAGCATCAAGAGAGTAGATGGTATCGCCCTCGCTGGCTACAATAACGTGCCCACCAATGACCAGTGGCTCCGCATACACTGCATCACCCAGCGCTTTCGTCCAGCTCTGTATAAGTTGGTGAGGGTCAGGCTCATTTGCCACATAACCAGTATGCATGCTGTTATTATGATAGCCTGTCCACTCAACATTCTTTGAAGTAGCATGTAAGGAAGATAAGGGACGTAGGGGTGGATCATTGCTTTGTGATTTGCTTCCATGAAGCAACAAAGTACTCAGTGCATTGTCGCTGCTAACAAATGCCAGGAAGAACACTACGGCGATCATCCAATAGATTGTCCAATAGTTTCTCTTGTGCGAGAGCCTTTTCTGATGTGCGACCCACCACGGTAGACGAGTAATGACATAGGCGAAAAGGAGGCCAAGCAGTACAGCAATCACCAAAAGAACAAGACGAAGCATTTTTCAGTACTCCTTTATTTACACCCCTCAATTTAGGAGAAGGATAGTGCCGGTACAGTCTGAAGTGCATCCACTGTAGTAGAGGCCTCATTGCGTCTTCCACAACTGGCTGCATATTGTCCTCATTGGTGTTAAGAATAGGTGAGAAAGCGTCATGAAAACATTATGAACATCGTGACGAGAAATACTGCCAACCCCGACAAGAAGTCCTCGTCCGCATTCATAGAGCTTATACAGGATGCCGTTATGTCAACTGAGGATAGTGCTTATCAGGGCAACTGGTCAGGCGCGGGGTCTACTTCCACCCTGGTGAAGGAAGCGGTCACTCCATCCGAGGTTGGGCTAGTGTGTACAAAAAGGGCGATCTGGCCGGTCGCGTAATCGGTATCGGTAACGGTGCTCACGTTCGCCCCATTGATGAAGAGAACAAGAGTTGAACCTTTCAGCATGAGCGTCATTGTATTCTTCTGTCCTGGAGGATGAATGGCCGGTGAGCTATTGGGGCCGTCGAGAAACACTGATTGCGATTGTTGCTTGCTATCTAAGTATTCTTTGGCGATATCAAAGGTATTATCGCTATTGAGGTCTACACGATAATCATGATCCAGGTTGCTATCACCACGCACATAAACACCAATACTATCGCCTGCACTAGCCTTGTCGATGGTAAAATCGGCGGAGAGCGTAAAATCATCAAAATCCTTCGTGGTCGGAAGACTTTCGATCAGTGTTGTTTTGGGATTTGTATCTGAAAGGATCAGCCTGTTGTCCACGATAATGCGCACATAACCGGTATTATTCGCATTACTCGTCACATTCCAGCCATGACTATTGTCGGCAAAAGTATCGAAGAAGAGGGCCTGTGGAGGTGGAGTAGGGGTTGGAATGGCCGGTGTCGGTGTCGCTGTCGGTGTCGCGTGATGACCTTTAGGAGCACTGGCACTTCCGCCACTTCTTATGAGAAAGAAGAAACTGCTGCCGATGATTACCGAAAGTAATACTACGGCAGATATGAGGTATCTGGTGCGAGGGTTTTTCTGAGGGCGAGGATGCTGCTGCTGTGCTTTTCCCTCTGATACTCTCATAACAATCTACTCCTGCCATTACCTCGATGGATGCCCGTTAAATCGTCCATTGCAAAAACGTAAAATATGGTATACCTTTTTAACGTATGACAAAAGGTCATTGTTACTTCAACGGTATTCCTGAACAAGGAAACAGCACGAAATGAAAGCGAGAAGAGAAACTGAGCTATGCTTGCCGCTATGTTTTACGCTCCTATGGATGTTCGCCTGCAAGAGATTTCTCTTCCTCAACCTGGTCCAGGAGAAATTCTGCTCAAAGTCGCGGCGGCTACCACGTGTGGCACAGATCTGAAAGCATACCGCCGCGGGCATCCACTGCTTTTCCGTGAGACCCCGGCCAGGTTTGGACATGAGGTATCCGGAGTTGTTGAGACCATCGGAGCGGGAGTAACCCGGTGCAAAGAGGGCGATGCTGTAGTGGTAGCAAATTCTGCTCCCTGCCAGCGGTGTTACTACTGTCGACGGGGAAGTTACAGCCTGTGCGAAGACCTGCTCTTACTCAACGGGGCCTATGCCGAGTATCTGCTTGTGCCAGAACGCGTTGTACGCCAGAACCTCTACCTGCTTGCGCCTGGAACATCGTTCGTAGCCGCGGCCCTGACCGAACCGTTGGCCTGCGCGCTACATGGTATAGATGCCAGCCATATAGCGGAGGGGGATACTGCGGTAATACTCGGTTCTGGGCCCTTGGGACTTTTATTGGCGGCAAGCGCCAGGTTGCGTAATGCTCGTGTGATCGTGACAGGCCATGGAGAAGAGCGATTGGCTCTGGCACGTCATTTCGGGGCCGATATCGTTATCGATGTGAGCTCGATGTCCCCTCTTGAACAGAGAGAAGCAGTCCTGGAGCAAACAGATGCCCGGCGAGGAGCAGACATTGTGATAGAAGCAGTAGGCACACCTGAAACCTGGGAGCTGGCTGTAACCATGGCACGCCCGGGCGGTTTAATCAATTTCTTTGGCGGCTGTGCGTCAGGCACGCAGGTGAGACTCGAAACACGCCCTCTTCATTACAGCGAATTAACGCTGAAAGGCGTTTTTCATCACACTCCTGCCTATTTCTCACAGGCGCTGGAGCTGATTCAGGGACGCCAGATCAATGTCGAGGCTCTAGTTACCAGGCGCGTACCACTGGGATCTTTATTAGAGGTGCTGGAGCTTTTGCTGCACAAACAGGGAATCAAGTATGCACTGATTCCCCCGGCATTTCAGCAGGAACTCCTATCACAAGCAACCCCTGCGTGATCATCTCACTATAGATATCGATCACCTGCTGCACGGTCAGGCGACCACCGGGCCGAAACCATGCCGCAACTTCCGTACACATAGCAATGATGGCGTAAGAGCAAATTTTTACGTCGCTTTCGCGAAAGACCCCCTGCTCCATTCCCTCGCGTAGCAGCGCCTGGAGCAGCGCCTCATATTGATCGCGTAGGGAAAGGATATAGCTGCGATTCTCCCCTTCAAGCGCGCGAATCTCGGTATCGATGATGAAGAACTCGTATTTATACGTTGTATGCAGGCGAATATGATTAGCAATAGCCTCGTATAAGCGCTGCCGAACGCCTGTTTTTTGGCGCATGATCTGTTCTAGATTGGCATTCAGTTGGCGCATATGTGCCTCCATGATTTCGACCAGCAGCGCCTGTTTGTTCGCGTAATGGTAGTAAATACTGGCCGCCTGGATACCTGCGATGCGCGCGATATCTCTTAAAGGGGCAGCGTGATAACCATATTCGGCAAAGAGCTGTACGGCAGCTGCCAGGACCTTTTCTCGCACTGATCGGTTATCAGACTGCATCCCTGTTTTCCTCTTCTCTGGTTAGCTATCCATTTAGCACGATTGCCCGTATAGAAATATTCTAACAGAAAACCGAGCCTTGCACGCAATCTTGCACAATACTCTCCATCGGTATAGTACTTACGCCGTGCGAGTCTTGCGTTGTTGCTCTGCCTTCACAACTGTTGTGCCAATTGCCCGGCCAACAACTATGGGAGGTTCTAACACGTCGGCAGCCGAATCGCTGATATCTCGCCGGGCCGCAATGACTTTACGAGCCTCAAACTCCATACGCCGGGAGGTACGGCCAATTCTGGTGATGCGCCCGGTCGCCTCCACAAAATCACCGGCATAGAGGGGCGCTAAAAATTCTACGTTTTCGTAGCCGACCAGCAGCCCTTCGTCTCCGTCGCACTGTATCGCCAGCTCCGTTGCCACGTCCCCGAAAAGCGCAAGCATATGCGCCCCGTTTACAAGATAGCCTCCATAATGCGCATCGCTGGCGCTCAAGCGTACTCGAATTGTGGCAATGAACTCAGGAGTATCAGCCATGGTATATCGCCCTTTCTTCATTCTCAATATAGATATTATGTGACCTAAAGATTTCTTGCATCATGGCGCTCCCACCAGGGAACTACATGATCTTTAATGATGTGGCAAGATGGGGCTGTTGGATTTCCTGTCATTGTAGGCTGGGCGATTTGACTTGTCAACAATGAGATGCCGGTTCGGTGACAGATTGCTTTTGTGCAGTCTTCTCTGCCATAGGTTCCCTCCTATTCTTTCATACATCGTTGCTCCTGAAAGACACTTCTCAGCAGTGATATGTTTCACTCACGTAATAGCACGGACGCTTGAAAAAAAGGTGACAAACCGCAATTGTTCATGTTATAATTGGAAAAATTCCTCTCATCTTGCGCTCCTGGCAATATACCAGTTTGTAGAAAGGAGGTGAGGTAGCACCACACTGCATGGGGTTGCATCCCAGGTTTATTGATTATCCTTTTTCCAACCTTCATTCACCCGCTATTATCAAGGAGGATACTTCGTGGCAACACAAACAAGTGAGAGACAGGGATACCTGACCGGGTGGACGCTGAAACAAGAGGGGATCATTGCACCCGACGAGCGGCTTCCCTGGGGGCAAACCATTTTTCTTGGCTTGCAGCATGTGCTGGCCATGTTCGGTTCAACGGTGCTTGCACCCATCATCATGGGCTTCAATCCAAATACTGCCATTTTCTTCTCCGGCATCGGCACGCTGATCTTTTTCCTGATCGTGGGTGGCCGTGTCCCAAGTTACCTTGGTTCGAGCTTCTCATTCATCGCTGTGATCCTGGCGGCAACCGCTTACTCTGGAACAGGACTTAATCCTCGCATCGACGTTGCGCTGGGCGGTATCATCGCGTGCGGTGTCGTCTATGCCATCATCGCCGTCATTGTGATGCTTGCCGGCTATAAATGGATCGAGTACTTGATGCCGCCGGTCATCACCGGAGCGGTCGTCATGGTGATCGGACTGAACCTGGCACCTGTGGCAATCAATGACGCCAGCAGTAGTGGATATGATACTGTGATGGCAATTGTAACCGTTCTGGCAGTCGCTGCTGTGGCGGTCTATGCACCCGGCCCCTTGCGCCGGCTTCCCATTCTGTTGGGAGGAATCATCGGCTACGTCATCTACGTCATTTTCAGCAACGGCTTCGGCTTCGGAACCCCCATTAACTTCACCGGAGTGAGCAAGGCCGCCTGGATTGGCCTGCCCCAATTTACAACGCCAACGTTCTCCGGTAATGCTATCAGCCTGATTGCCCCTGTCGCCATCATCCTGGTAGCAGAAAATACCGGTCACGTGAAAGCCGTCGCTGCAATGACCGGTCGTAACCTGGATAAATACCTGGGGAGAGCCTTCCTGGGAGATGCTATCGCAACCATAGTTGCTGGCTTCGGCGGGGGTACCGGTGTGACCACCTACGCCGAAAACATCGGCGTCATGGCTGTTACCCGCATTTACTCGACGCTCATCTTCATCATTGCTGCCGCTGTTGCCATCTTGCTGGGTTTCTGTCCGAAGTTTGGCGCATTGATAGCGACTATCCCGGGCGGCATTATCGGCGGACTTGCCGTCGTACTCTTCGGCCTGATCGCCGTGACAGGTGGCCGTATCTGGGTTGAAAATGGGGTCGATTTCTCGAAGAGCCGCAACCTGATCACTGCTGCTGTTGCTGTAACAATTGGCGCAGGCATGATCAGCGTGCGCGACGTCAGTTTTGGCCTGACCATCGGGAACTTCACCATTGGTGGTATTGGCGTCGCAACCTTTGGCTCAATCATCCTGTACCAGATTTTGCGTGAGCGCAATCCCCAGCCCGAAGAGGCCGTCAGCGCTGATTCGGCTGTTGGACTGGACCCCGGCGCCGAAACCCCGGCGGGGGCAGGCGAATAAGCCTTTCTTCATGTCTCAGCACTTTCATCCTGTACCCTCAAGCAGGGCAGACGGGATGAAAGTGTCGTTCCTTCTAAAAACTACAATATTTCCCTCAAGCCCTGTCCGGTGTAGGAACCAGGTGTCCGGGCAAGTTGCTCAGGTGTTCCCTGGGCAACCAGTTTGCCTCCTGCTGCGCCACCTTCCGGTCCAAGATCGATGACCCAATCGGTTGCTTTCACCAGTTCCAGATTATGCTCTATGACCAGCACAGTGTTGCCTGCATCCACGAGGCGCTGGAGTACTCCCAACAAACGAGCGGTATCAGCCAGGTGTAGTCCGGTGGTAGGTTCGTCGAGTAAGTACAGCGTACGGCCGGTAGTGCGCCGGCCCAGTTCCTTCGCCAGCTTAACGCGCTGCGCCTCGCCTCCTGAGAGCGTAGTAGCGGGCTGACCAAGTTGGAAATAGCCCAGGCCGACGTCCGATAGCACCTGGAGCCGGGATCGGGTGGCGGGAACATCCTCGAATACTGCCAGAGCTTCTTCGACGGTCAAGTCAAGCACCTGCGAAATATCATGGTCGCGGTATTGCACAGAGAGTGTCTCGCGAGTAAAGCGGCGTCCGTGACAGGCAGGGCAGCGCACTTCCATATCTGGCAGGAGTTGCATTTTGACGGTGAGGACCCCGGCGCCCTCACAACGTTCGCAACGCCCACCCGAGACATTGAATGAGAAGTGCCGGGCGGATAACCCACGCCGACGAGCCTCAGGAGTAGCTGCGAATACCTCGCGAATCGGAGTAAACGTATCAGAATATGTTGCCACATTCGAGCGTGGAATGCGGCCAATATGCTCCTGATCAATAGTGATGATCTTATCGAGATATTCATAACCCTCAATGCCATCGTGTTCGCCAGGAGCCTCGCCGGAACTATAGAGGCGCTGGCGGATGGCATGATCCAGGATGCCGAATACCAGCGAAGATTTTCCTGACCCGGATACGCCCGTCACAGCGACCAGCAGGCCAAGAGGTAAGCGTACAGTGATATCCTGGAGATTGTGATGGCGAGCACCACGAATGACAATAGCTTTGTCGTTTGGCGTGCGACGATGTTGTGGAACAGGAATAGATAGTCGTCCGGTCAGGTAATCTCCGGTGAGTGATCCCGGCTGCTCTGCGACTTCAGAAGGTGTACCGGCGGCTACTACCTGTCCGCCATACCTGCCAGCGCCTGGACCGAAGTCGATCACATAATCCGCAGCTGCGATCATTTCCAGATCATGTTCGATGACGAGGACTGTATTGCCCAGATCGCGCAAGCGACGCAAGACATCGATCAGGCGACGAGTATCGCGATGGTGAAGTCCGATAGTTGGCTCGTCGAAAACGTAAAGAACACCACTCAATGCTGAGCCGAGCAGAGAAGCCAGGCGCAGACGCTGGGACTCACCAGCCGAGAGGGTCGGCGAAGAGCGTTCCAGGGCGAGATAACCCGCTCCAACTTCAATCAGCCGCCTGATGCCCTCCTTCAAATTTGCCAGGATGGGTCCGGCAATCCCCATCTCATCGGAGTTAAGAGCGTCTGGGAGATCATCCAGCCAGGTGCCGAGATCACTGAGCGGCAGACGTAAGAGAGCGATGATGCTCTGTCCGCTGACGGTCACAGCCCGGCTTTCAGAACGCAGGCGTGTGCCAAGGCAGTCGGGACAGGTTTGGGTGACCAGAAACTCTTCCAGCTTGTCGTGATAATCCGCCTCGTTAACATGTTCATGAATGTGTTCAGCGTACCGGCGAAGCAGATTAGTAGCTACTCCTTCGAAGCGACCCCGGCGAACTGTAGTTGGTGGCTCGATATCTGGAAAGTGATGACGAAAGCGGGGGCTTTCCACGCCAAAGAACAGCAAATCGCGCTGCGGCTGCGTGTAGTCTTTGACCGGCAGCGAGAGATCGAACTCAAAGCCATAATGGGCTGCCGCGGCCTGCAAAGTGGGGGTATAGTAGTTGATGTGAGCAAGTTCCCAGCCAGCAACGGCGCCATCCAGGACACTTTTTTGCTCATCGACCAGTCGCTTGAGATCGACCTGCTGTACGATGCCCAGGCCGGTGCAGGTTGGGCATGCTCCGGCAGGTTTATTAAAGGAAAAATAAGCCATATTGATCTCTGGAACAGGCGCACCACAATGGGGACAGGGAAAGGTTTCTTCTGGCATGGAGGCATCGTCATCTGTGCCAGATTCGCTTTCCCATTCTGCGCCGGAGAAATCGAAGAGCGGGGGAACGTCTTTTCCACAGTTAGGGCACGGGCGGTGTCCCAGCCGCGCAAACAACACTCGCAGATAGGTGTAGACTCCGGTGACAGTACCCACTGTGGAACGCGGGCTGCGGTTGGTAATATGTTGATCGATGCTGACAGAGGGAGAAAGCCCGGTAATAGCGTCGACCGGGGGTTTCGCCAGCCCAAAGGCAACTATTCCCAGTGCTTCCAGGTATTGACGCTGGCCTTCTTTATGCAGGATGTCGAAGCCGAGCGTGGACTTGCCCGAACCGGACAGGCCAGTCAGAACGACGAACTGGTTCCTGGGAATCGAAAGTGTGATATTTTTCAGGTTATGCAGCCGGGCGCCGCGAATGGTAATGTAATCAGTCATCTGACCTCCTGGGTAGAGATTGGAGACAAGGTAGGTCTTATTTCCATATTTATTCTATTCTCGCGCTTGCTGATACTGTCTTTCCGAGGCCCTCTTGAGGCGCTGCGCTTCGTTGGTGCTTTCCTCAATCTCACTCGTCTTCGTGTTGTTTGTGTTCATATGCTATCACAATGGCTTCTGAAATGGTATGCTCTGGTTCAGTTCAGTTTGTGTCTGTTTGTTTAGGATTGTTTTTGGTGTGTAACTCATGGCTATAAGAAAGCACTTTTGAAAACCACTAATTGTCACATGTTTTCATTCATACTCTTCCATTCGGTCTGGTAACCTGCAATTGAAAACCACTAACGGCTTAATAGCGTGGTACAATCAAATTACACTTGCAACCCTTTTCATGCCATTAGATGGAGTCTTATCATGTTACATTATCCAACTGCTCCCCAACTCAGCGGCGAATATATCGCGACTGTATGGGAAACGTTACCCTCCCATGTACGCCCAACATTGTTGCTGCCCAGCCCTATCCTCTCTGAGCAACTCAGTTGCGAATTAACCATTGCTACCGAAACCTTTCAATATACCGGCAGCTTCAAGTTTCGCGCGGCCTATAACCTGCTCTCCAGTATTGCACAGCAGCGCATCGTCACTGCCTCTTCGGGAAATTTTGGGCAGGCAGTCGCCTATGCCAGCAAATTATTGGGGAAAACATGCACCGTCGTGATGCCTGATACATCCGCCCAGGTGAAAATCGCCGCGGTGCAATCCTATGGCGGTATCGTCGATCTAATCGATGTGCGAGAAATAAGCCGCGCCGACCGCGTACAGCAACTCCTCGCGGAACAGCCGGGTGCATTCCAGGCTCAGGCCTACGACGATTACCGGGTCGTTGCCGGAAACTCGACGCTGGGCAAGGAAATTTTATCCGCCGCGCAATTCGATGTACTCGTCGTGCCTGTTGGCGGTGGTGGCCTCTGTTCGGGACAGATCATCGCGCGTGACCACTTGCATTCACAAACAGAAATTATCGGGGCAGAACCACTGCCTGGCAATGATGCGGCACGTTCCCTGAAAAGCGGGCACCTCATTCGCAATGAGCATGAACCGGCAACCATAGCCGACGGAGCGCGAACCGTCAGCCTTGGCCAGCTAAACTGGGACATCATACGACAGGGTATCGCTGATATCGTCGAAGTGCCCGACAACCTGACGCTGGAAGCATTGCGTCTCTACTTCCGTTACGTCAATCTCAAGGTTGAACCGACGGGCGCCCTGGCACTTGGAGCGTTATTGGCCCAACCGGAACGTTTTCGTGACAAGCGTGTCTGCTGCATTGTAAGTGGGGGCAATGTCGATCCGAAGGTGTACGCTGAGGCTTTGCTTGAATAGGAAGCAACAATTCAGCAACTCTTCTTCCTCAAGGGTCAGATCGAGAGCGCAGCAGCTCCTGCAGACCCCGAAGGCTGAACAATACATTGCAAGCCTCTTCCTTTTTGGCAAACTGCACCATATAATACGAGTTAGATGATATGATTGATCTTTACATCAGAATCACACTGATACGCCAAAGGAAGGTTAAAGAAAACAATGTCAACTGCGAAGAACGACGGCGAAGAGACCGCCGCGGAAAAAGTTGCACCTGCCACTGGAAAGCTTGGGGTGATGGTGGTTGGTTTGGGTGCGGTGGCGACCACGATGATCGCCGGGGTTGAGGCAGTGCGCTGCGGATTGGCCAAGCCGATCGGTTCTCTCACCCAGATGGGAACCATCCGCCTGGGCAAGCGGACGGACAACAAGACTCCACGCATAAAAGATTTTGTGCCGCTCGCCGATCTGAACGATCTTGTATTTACCGGGTGGGACATTTTTGAAGACAACGTGTATGAAGCTGCCACTCATGCTGAAGTGCTCGACAAGGCTACACTCGAAAAGCTGAAGCCATACCTCGAGGAGATCAAGCCTATGCCGGCTGTCTTCGATCAGCATTACGTCAAGCGTCTTCATGGTACATATGTAAAGAAGGGCAAGAACAAGCGCGATCTGGCCGAGCAAGTCATGGCCGATATTCGCAACTTCAAGAAGACCGTCGACCGCGTGGTGATGATCTGGTGCGGATCAACTGAGATATTCCTTGAGCCTTCAGCCGTACATGAATCCATTGCAGCGTTCGAAGAGGGCCTGGAATCCAACGATCCCGGCATAGCGCCTTCACAGATCTATGCGTATGCGGCATTGAAAGAAGGCGTGCCTTTCGCCAACGGCGCGCCCAACCTTACCGTCGATACCAGGGCGCTCATCGAGCTTTCCAAGGAGAATTCTGCACCGATTTGCGGTAAGGACTTCAAAACCGGCCAGACGCTCATGAAAACCGTACTCGCCCCCGCCTTCAAGGCGCGGCTACTCGGTGTGAATGGATGGTTCTCGACGAACATCCTCGGCAATCGCGATGGCGAAGTGCTTGACGAGCCGCAATCGTTCAAAACCAAGGAAGAGTCGAAGCTGGGCTCACTCGAATACATCTTCCAACCCGAACTGTATCCAGACTTGTACCAGCACATCTACCATAAGATTCGCATCAACTATTACCCACCACGCGGCGATCAGAAAGAGGCCTGGGATAACATCGATATCTTCGGATGGCTCGGCTATCCCATGCAGATCAAGCTGAATTTCCTGTGCCGCGATTCAATCCTGGCCGCGCCAATCGCCCTTGACCTGGTGCTGTTCCTCGACCTCGCTAAGAGAACGCCAGAACTGTGCTCCATTGGCATTCAGGAGTGGCTAAGCTTTTATTTCAAGTCGCCACAAACGACTGAAGGTCTCTCTCCAGAGCACGATTTGTTCATTCAGTCGATGAAACTGAAGAACACGCTGCGCCACATCATGAGCGAAGACCTGATCACGCACCTGGGTCTGGAGTATTATGACTGAGTAGAACTCGAAAAGCGAGAAATCTCAGCAACAGGAAGCACGTCAAGAGATCGGGGGCCATCACCTTCACCCCAAAGATCACTATGACTGGTCCATTCGTGCTCTATCTCAAGCGACAGGAAGGCTGAGCAGTTCTGGCGAGATGTTTTGCTCGCCCCGTCGATGAGGTAGGAGCGCGGACGCTTTCGGCTTCCCGGGCCCGAACCTCGGTATCGCCGCAGACCACGAGCGAATGGCCCAGAGGAGTGAAACGTTCGTCCAAATAGGGGTGATATGCGCGAAGCTGACATATAGTGCAAGGTAGCCGCCTGTTTGCTTCCAATATCATCAAGAACAAACACCGCTGCGGTCCCCTCTCATCTGCTTCTTTCCGCATTGCGACCATATAAACTTGCAACAGAAAACTCGCAGCAGAAAGTGCTTTCTGCTGCGAGTTTTCTCTGCCCCCCTTCATCCCAGAAGAGGTCTTCGCGAATCACTAGCATAAAAGTCCTCTCTTTCCTCACTTCTTGCGCGTCTTTCACGTTTGCTCTGATGAGAGAGAAAGAAGAACTGGAGAGCTGAAGACCCATGAAACGCCAATGGGACATTGAAGAACTGATTGAACACTTTACCCTGATTGCTGAGGATCTGGAATTCCTGGCCAACAAGACGGGCCCGACTCGTCTGGGCTGTGCGCTCTTGCTCAAATGCTTTCAATATGAAGGGCGTTTTCCTCCTGCCAAGCAGGATATTCCCCGCTCTGTCGTAGACTATGTGGCGCATCAACTCAAGCTCGATGCGGCCCTGTATACCCAGTATGACTGGGAGGGCCGCACCGTGAAAGGCCACCGCACACAGATTCGCGAACATCTCGGGTTCCGGGAAGCCACCAACTCCGATACCGAGGAGATGACCACTTGGCTTGTTACCCACATCCTGGCCTCTGATCAACACCTGGAGCATCTCAAGGTGGTCGTGACCAAGCGCTTTCGCGAACTCAAGATCGAGCCGCCCACGACGGACCGCATCGAACGGCTGATTCGCTCCGGGTGTTACACCTATGAGCAGCAGTTGTTTGCCGAGATCATGCAGCGGTTGCCATCGTCCACCTGCACCTTGCTCGACGACTTGCTGGCGCGCAGTGTGGCCGTGGCCGAACAGGAAGAACAGGCTCAGGATGATGAACCGCCACCCGCCACAGCAGAGACACGGCGGGCTCCTGTCACCTGGCAGGACTTAAAAACTAGCCCTGGAGCAGTGGGATTGGAAAGTGTGCTGCATGAAATTGACAAGCTGCGCATCCTCTTGCAACTCGCTCTCCCCGCCGATCTTTTTGGACAAGTCTCCCCGAAAGTGATCACCCTCTACCGGCAACGAGCGGCGACGGAAACACTCTATGAACTCCGCCGCCACCCGGATGCGACGCGCTATACACTTCTGGCCGCCTTTTGCCTGCAGCGAACGGGAGAAGTGACCGATAGCTTGGTCGATCTCTTGCTGCTGGTCATCCGCCGCATTGGGGCCAAGGCCGAAAAGCACGTCAAGAAGCAGTACCTCGATGAGATCCAAACAGTAGAGGGCAAGCAGCGGTTGCTCCGCCAGGTCGCTGAAGCAGCCCTAGCGGGGCCAGAGAAGACCATCCGGGCAGGCATTTATCCCGTGATGAGCGAGGAGAAATGCAAAGCCATTCTCAAGGAATACCAGGCAAAGGGCGAGTATCAGGAACAGGTCTACCAGCGCATGCGCGCCTCCTACCGCGATCATTACCGGCGCATGGTGCCGCTGTTAGTCAACATGCTCGATGTGCGTTCCAACAACACGGCGCACCGTCCTGTCGTCGATGCGCTCACCCTGGTGAAACGCTATGCGGGGACGCCTGGTGTCTATTATCCGGTTGACGAAACGGTTCCCATTACGGGGGTGGTGCGCCCGATGTGGCGCGACCTGGTGCTGGAAAAAGACAAGGAGGGCGAGCAGCGGGTGAACCGCGTCAACTACGAACTCTGTGTGCTGGATGCGCTCCAGGAGAAGCTGCGCTCTCGCGAGTTATGGGTGGTCGGGGCCAATAAATACCGCAATCCCGATGATGACTTGCCCAAGGACTTCGACGACAAGCGCACGGAGTACTACCAGGCGCTCGGGCAACCGGAAAAGGCCGAGGAGTTTATCACCGCCCTGCGCCAGCAGATGATCGAGGCGCTGACCTCCCTTGACCGGGCTCTGCCCAGGCTCTCCTCTCAGGTGCGCATCCTCGATAAGAAGGGCGGCTGGATCAGCCTGACCCCGCTGGCTCCCCAACCGGAGCCGCAGAACCTGCGCCGCCTCAAGGCCGAAATTACCAAACGCTGGGGCGTGACCTCGCTGTTGGATATTCTCAAGGAGGCAGAGTTGCGCATCGGCTTCACGAAGCACTTCAAAAGCCCTGCGGTGCGTGAGGTGCTTGAGCGGGAGGTCCTGCAGAAACGCTTGCTGTTGTGTCTCTACGGAATGGGGACCAATACTGGTCTCAAGCGCATCAGTCAGGGCGAGCATGGGCAAAGCTACAACGAGTTGATCTACACCCGCCGACGCTACATCCACCAGGAACATTTGCGGGCCGCCATTATCGACGTGGCGAACGCCATTTTTCAGGTACGCCAGCCCCACATCTGGGGAGAAGGCACGACAACCTGTGCCTCGGACTCCACACAGTTTGGGGCCTGGGATCAAAACTTGATGACCGAGTGGCACTTGCGGTACGGGGGCAAAGGGGTGATGATCTACTGGCACGTCGAAAAGCATGCCACCTGTATCTACTCCCAGCTCAAGACCTGTTCATCTTCCGAGGTGGCGGCGATGATCAAAGGCGTGTTGCGGCACTGCACGCAGATGAAGGTTGAAAAGCAGTTTGTGGATACCCACGGGCAGAACGAGGTGGCCTTCGGATTCTGCCATCTGTTGGGTTTTCAGCTCATGCCCCGCCTCAAAAACATCTATGCCCAGAAGCTCGCTCGTCCGGTGAGCGGGGACGCGGACGCCTATCCCAATCTGCAGCTCATTCTCAGCCGTCCCATCGACTGGGACCTGATCAAGGAACAGTACGACCAGATGATCAAATACGCGACCGCCCTGCGACTGGGAACAGCGGAGACAGAGGCGATCTTGCGCCGCTTTACGCAAACCGAATTACAGCATCCCACCTATCGGGCTTTTGCCGAACTGGGCCGGGCCATCAAAACGATTTTCCTCTGTCAGTATTTACAATCAGAGGCGCTGCGCCGGGAGATTCACGAGGGCCTCAATGTCATCGAGAACTGGAACGGGGCCAATAGCTTTATTTTTTATGGACACAGCGGGGATTTCGCAACCAATCGCCTCGATGAGCAAGAGCTGGCCGCCCTCTCGCTTCACCTGTTGCAAATTTGCCTCGTCTACGTGAATACCTTGCTGATTCAGCGTGTGCTGGCAGAACCACAGCAGCTCCAGCGGATGAAGAAAGAGGACTTGCGAGCGCTCACGCCACTTATCTATAGTCACGTGACTCCCTATGGGCTGTTTCGCTTAGACCTCACGGAACGGATGAGGATCGAGGAAGAAGCATCAGCGTGAGCAAACAAAGGAGCGACGGGAGGTATTGGAGAGAAAGGGTGAGTGAGAGGAGCAGCTGTCAAAGCTTGCAGTGGGAAGAGTTGGGCAAGGAGAGAACAATTCGTCGTAAATTGAAAATGCCTGATGGCAGAGTCAAAGTTTTTCCCCTCTGATCATGTCTACGTAAATAGGAGGGTAAGTTGAGGCTTTGGCAATTGGATCTTTAAAAAGGAGAGCAGAAATGCGTGGCTCCGAAAAGCCCCCATTTCCATCCGATAGTATATCTTTATCGGAGGCTGTGGAACGTGCAAGGGCAAACGCGGAAGACATCGGTGCTTTCGCACGTATTTATTATGAGTTTAATGCAACAATAAAAAGGTATTTATCGACGTATCTGAAAAAGGAAGATTTGGAAGATGTTTGTCAAGAGACATGGATACGTGCGTGGAGGGCTTTATCGAAACAGAAACCAGAAGTCTTGCATATGAGGGCCTGGCTGATAGCGATAGCGCATAATACTTATGTGGATTATGTAAAAGAACGGCAGCATAACAATGTCCCTATTGATCAGGTAAATGAGGTGGAAGAACACTTATCGCTCGATTCCCTTATTCGGAGCGGGCCCGAGGAGGAGGTATGTGAAGGGGATTTGCTAGATCAAGCATTAGCACAGTTGGCGCGAAAGCGCCCACAAGGCTATCGCTGCATGGAATTGTTCAGGGATGGTTACAAGCAAAACGAGATCGCCAAAATACTCAATATCACAGAGGGGACAGTTAGCCTGAATATTAGGCGTTGCCAAGAGGAACTTCGTAGCATTTTACAGTCTCTAGAAGGAGGAAAGGCTCGATGAAAGAGCCAATGAACATACCCACACCATGTGTAGAGTACGCAGACATGCTCGTAGTTCCTCTGGATCAACTTTCGGCTTCCGATCAGGCAGTTCTTGAAGCTCACATAGAGACTTGTCCAGGATGCTCATCTGCCTATAAGGACTACCAAAGAATATGGGATCTCATGCGGACACTACCACCACCTGATTTTTCCGCGCCACTTCCGTCAAGGTTAGTAGCATTGTGGGAGCAGGAAGGGTATATCACAGAGGACCCCACTCAAAAACCAAGTATTGGAAAGCGCTTCTTCAATGGCATAAAAAAGGTAGGTGTTGTTATCGCCGTAGCTGGTATAGGCATCGTGGCTCTAGGTATTAAAGCGGAACTCGCCTCCCGTCGGAATCTTCAATCTGAAGCCCGTCCTACTACAGATCGTCCTGGCTCATTTCTCCCAACTCATCATCAGCCAGTGGCGTCTACACATATAACTAATGTGCATCAGTCAGCGGCTGACCAGGGCAATTACGTGGTTGATTGGGGTCGGCTGGCATCTCAGCAGCGCCAGGTTGTGGCGGATATGGAACGTCAGGCCGGTCTGAGACATGTTGAGCGCAGCAGGAGGTAACCAGTAGGCTACTCATTTGTGAAGTAATTGGTTTGAGGCTTCTTTTCTCTGCTCTAGACTTACGGCGTTCATTCATCGATTCTGTTTTTTATAGAAGGGAAGGCAATTATGGTTAGTGAAGTCAATCAACGCTTTTTAAACTCCTACGTCCTTTTAGAGGAGATAGGGCGTGGCGGATTTGGAGTTGTCCGTAAAGCTCATCATACTATCTTCAATCGCGCCTGTGCAATCAAGTTTTTTCGCGCTTGGGACGAGTATGATAAAAACTTCTTTCTTAATGAAGCAAAAATGCACGTGCAACTTCAGCATCCTTATATTCTTCCCATTATAGATGCTGGTATTGACGATAATGGGTCACCATACCTCATTACCCTCTATGCTCCGGGGGGATCCTTGCGGGACCTCATTGAGCGCCGAACTTTAAATCCCTTGAAATTTGAAGATGCTTTAGCTATCCTTTTTCAAATTGGTGAGGCTCTTCACTACACTCATCAGCAGGAAATTGTGCATCGTGATCTCAAACCGGAGAATATCCTCTTCGATGAAAAAGGGAATGCCCTTCTTGCGGATTTTGGAATCGCAATGCAATTAAAAGACCTTATAACCACCCACCCTGAATTTGTTGCTGGAACACGCGCATATATGGCACCAGAAGTGTTTGATGGCGAGTTTAGTACGAAAAGTGATCAGTATGCGTTGGCATGCATCGCCTTTGAACTCCTTACCGGACAAAAGCCATTCAACCTTCCCCCCAATGCTTCCAGCGATCTCTGGATAGCTTGGAAGCAGGTCCATAATGAAACGGTACCCACTTCTCTGGGAGAGTTACGTCCTGAACTGCCCGCATATATACAGAGGGCCGTGCATATCGCCCTTTCAAAAAAGCATATTGACCGTTATGTAGATGTTGCAGCTTTTATGGCTGCTCTTAAGAATATCGATGGGCAAAGTACCATCCTTGATCCACACATGCCGGAGAGAAATGGGCAGATCGCTTCAGTAGGGGTATCTCCTGAAGAGGAGGTGACTCCTCTCGTCAAAAAGGCGATCGAGGAACTGGGGCATCCCAAATATGCTGTGAGAAAACAAGCCGTTGAGAAATTAGCACAGTCATCGCGGCGATCTCCTGCTGCACATGAGGTTTTGCTAAAAGGTCTGGATGATCCCCTGCTACCAGATGTACGAGTGTACTGCGCCCTCGCACTTTCTAACGACCCCCGCGCTGTCTTAGGATTAGCTGAAGCATTGCGCTTCAGGCCTCCAACTCTCAAGGAAAAGATCAAAGTGGTGGGTGGTCTTCCACCTGACCCGACAATCCGAATCAAAGCAGAAGCAGCATTATTAAAGTTGCGAGAAACGGCGATACCGATCCTACTTGGTGCCTTGAAGGACCAAGATAAGCAGATACGTATTAACGCTGCTACAGCTTTAGCACTCTTTAGGGATAAAGCTACAACGCCTGGCTTACTGACAGCACTCATAGAAGATTCTAAGGTAGAGGTACGCCGTGAAGCCGCAAAGGCTCTAAAAGGGATTGGAGACCGTACAGCCGTAATAAGCCTGTTTAGAGCTTTGCATGACGTAGACGGAGAGGTTCGGATCACGGTTATTGAAACGTTGGGAAATACTGGAGATGTCAAGGTAATACCAAATTTACTTGAGGTACTATCTGATCTGGACGAGGAGGTGCGTAATGCGGTGAGCGATGTTCTCATAAAGTTTGGAAAGAAAGCGGTGTCAGGCTTACTCGAAGTGCTACATAGTAAGCCTTTTGCAAAAGCAAGAGCAGCCAAAGTGCTAGGGATAATCGGGGACCCGACAGCAGTTCCGGAGTTACTTACAGCATTGGATAATCAAGGTGATAAAGTGTTGCGCCGTGAGGCGGCTGTAGCTCTTGGACGAATCGGGGGAGATGAAGCAATATCAGGATTGCTTGGAGCATTACACGATCAAGAGTCATTTGTTCGGCAGGCAGCGGCTACAGCTTTGGGAAGAATTAAGAATCCGACAACAATTCCGAATTTGAGTGCAGCTCTCCTTGAAAACCCGTATTCGTATGACGTCCAGCGAGCTATTATTGGAGCTTTAGAAAACTTTGAGAACCCCAGAGCTGCAATACCAGACTTGCAAAGAGCTTTGCACAAAGGTGACTTAGTGAAGGATGTGAAATCTAGAGCTGCCAGATTGCTCAGGCAGTTGGATGCACTTCCGCTGCTTTATCGATGGCTATATCGTGAATAAGCAATCGCATTCAAGCATTCATCCCTTCATCAATCGGAGCTTGTCTTTCACCTGAGCACGGCTGACCTGGGTATACCTGACGGTGGTTTGGATAGCAGGGGTTCCTTTCATGGTCACATGTCCCAGATAATAGGCGACCTCTTCGAGTGTCCATCCGGCCTCCCTTGCTCGATGCGCAAAATCGTGGCGCAGATCATGAAAGGAGAGATCAGCGATGAGTTCCCACTCCTCCTTATTGGCCTGCCGTTTGAGGGTGCGGAACCAATGGTGAATGCCGTCTTCCGACAGACGCGGACTTCGCTGCGAGGTGAAGACGTAGAGGCTCTCTGGATCGCGACCACCGTGCTGGATGTACTCATAGAGAGGACGCCGAGCTTCATTGAGCAGATCTATGTCGCGGAACTTTTCTCCCTTGTGTCCCACATGGAGCCAGCCAATCTTTGGACCCACATGGGTATGCTCTATAAGTAAATACGCGACATCACTCACGCGGCAGCCTGCCCAATAGCCCAACGCAAACAGCGCCTTGCCGCGCATGTCGTCGGCTTTCTCGACCAGGTTGCGCAGCACAAAGCGTTGATCTGGTGAAAGAATACGAGGGGCGAGCGTCTGCTGTGCTTTGATTTCGATGCCGCTGGTCGGATTGCGCGTGAGGGCTTCTTTCTCATCGATAAGCCACTGGCAGAAGTGTTTGATCACCGACTTGACCCGTGTACGATGGCTGACACTATACTTGTGTTCTTTCAGCAAGGAGAGATAAGCTTCCACCACTGTAGCAGTGAGCTGGTCAGGCTGAAAGTGTTTGCTATGCCCGGGCCGCCTGGCAACCCATGCGGTAAATTGACGCAAAATGCGCGTGTAGGCATCAATGGTCGCTTCGTCGTGCTTGCTGAGACAGGCCTGCTGATAGCTCAGAATCCACGCTTCATTTCCGGCATCGGGAAAAGGAACGATGTTTGACGGCTCCGTCATTTGTTGTCATTTCCTCCTGGAAAATTTTCTGCTGCGAGTTTTGCATCCTCATTTAGTGGCATTGCGGAACGCTCTCATGTCTCCCTGAGCATGAGCCGATCGACTCAGACAGATCCATCCATCAGGAACTCGTAGCAGAAAGCATCTTCTGCTGCGACTTTTCTGCTACGAGTTAGTCTAGCAGCAATGGGTCCAAAATGCAAGCGAGATGCAGTGCGGTGAGAAAGGTAGAGGATATTGTTATAGAAGAGCTACAGAGCTACTTTGCACTTCATGTCAGCTTCGCGCATATCACCCCAAATAACGATGATACAGCCTGACCTTGCTTGAACACGAGAGAATACACAGGGATATATTCACCTCGTTTTCCATCATCTTTGAATGAAGCATGACAAGGAAGTGACACCATGAGCGAAAACGCCGCGATTGTCCAGACGATCCTTTCTCAGGTACCCTACATTACGCTGGCAACCGCAACAAACGATGGAATACCCTGGAATACACCCGTGTATGCAGCCTTTGATGAGGCATACACCTTCTTCTGGGTCTCGGCAAAATATGCCCGTCATTCCCAAAACATCCGAGCGAACCCTCGCATTGCCATAGTGGTGTATGACTCGATGGTTCCCCCAGGAACCGGAAAAGGAGTCTATATGGAGGCCAGGGCCTATGAGTTGACCGATAGCCGGGAATGCAGCCACGCATTAGCCTGTTTGCATCGCCGGGGATGGGAACATCCTCCTGCTGTAGACATGGTGCTTGGGACAACCCTGCGCGGGGTCTATAAGGCGGTTCCAGAGAACATATGGATAAGCGCTGATGATGAGCATGGGCTTGATGGTCGTGTAGAGGTGGCTGTGCGAGGGATGTAATCCAGGTACGCGAGACGGGGAATTTATGTCGGGACCTCGATATTCCGTCTAAGTGAGCGGAAAAATGGCCAGGTTTGAAAAAGTCGCCTGCGCCCCCGGAGGTGTCTGTGGCAGGTTAGAGACGAACAGGGCTATCGAGCCACCTTTATAGCTGTCATCAGTGTACGTAGTGATTGTCTGCCCATTCACTTTAAAGGTCATAGTAGAACCGCGAGCAATGATCGTGATATGGTTGGGATGACCTTCCAGTGCGATGGCTGCATTGGTCAGATAACCCTGCACTTTCATACTTTGAGTATTGCCACTACTATCCAGTGTTCCCTTGAAGATAGCATAGGTCCCATCACCATAAAGCTCGAATCGGTAGTAGACGCCCAGGTAGCTGTCCTGACTCGCGCCGGCACGAATATAGACGCCATACCCACTATTTTTATCACCTTTTGTCAGCATGGCATCAAGCTCTAACTGGAAGTCGCCGAAACTTCGGCCGGGAACCACTTCTGGAAGGAGCTTATTTTCGTCATCCTCAAGCGTCAAACGCCCATTACCGATGGCAACAGAGAATTTTCCCGGAGCGCTTGTCAGATCCCAGCCCGCACTATTGTTGACAAATGTATCGCTGAAGAGTGGTTTCACCGTAGGAGTTGTAATTACCGGCGTCTTCGTCGACGAACTGGTAGTATTGTTATTGCGGGCACGATTTTGGACGAGAGCAGCTCCTAGAAATCCTCCACCGACCAAAACGATGAGCAGCGCGATTACGCCGAGAATCAAACCTATTCTCGGTCCATGTCGCTCATCCTCTTCTTCGTCCTGGTCTGCAACACCAGTGCCATTCATATATCCTGATTGAAAATTATCAGAAACGGCGGAAGAGGAGGGAGCATAAAAATTTTGCGCTGGGAAGTTGCCATAGTTATCAAGGCCAGGCTGTTGAAATTGTCCTGGACGCTTGAAATTCTGGCCCGAAGTGGTCAACGGCTGTGAGGGCCTCTGAAACTGGGATGGCGGCATTACATTATTGCCGGTGGGTATGTACTGTGGAGGTACTGCCTGAACGGGGGGCATCCCCGGAGGACCCCAGGGTCCCGATGGCCCCGGCGGATATTGTCCTGCCTGCGCACTTCCCCAGGGCGGGCCAAAGTTAGTATTGGGCGGCACCGGGCCATTCGGTTGAGGGATAGCATTATATGCCCCACATTGCCCGCAGTTTACCACATCTGGCGGCATTGGTATGCCACAGCGCGCGCAACGACGAGCGGGTAGCCCCCCGGGTGGCGGGTACATAGAGGACATAACAGCGCACCTCCGATACAAAATGACAGGTATCCGGTAGGCAGATTATCGCTCAGTTTCTGCCTGTATGTCTACTCGATAGTATTTTTGGGTAAACGTCATACACCTGCGGCACACCCCCACCAATGAAAATCAATGCGGCAATTTTTCAGAAGAATCCTATGAGATATGATCAGCCTGCTATCCACCCTGTTGTTCTTGCAATAGCTCAAAGAGTCTGTTCGGATGCAAAGGCATTTCACGTACACGCACTCCAAATGCAGAGAGCGCATCATCGATGGCCGACGCAAAGAGCGCAGGCACAGGAATAACACCAGCTTCACCGGCTCCCTTTACACCTAACGGATTGAGAGGCGAAGGAGTCTCAACATGATCAACGATGATCGGCGGAACCTCAGCTGCCGTTGGTAGCAGATAATCCATGAAACTGGCATTGATAATCTGTCCTTCTTCATTATATACCAGCCTCTCAAAAAAGGCCCCACCGATGCCCTGTGCTACACCGCCATGCACCTGGCCCTCCACGACTACCGGGTTGATTACCTTGCCGCAGTCATGGACCGCCGCGTACTTCAGGAACGACACCATACCCGTCTTTGGATCGACCTCGATGATGGCACCATGAACGCCACTGGCAAAACTCGCATGTGGTGGGCTGTAAAACTCGCTTGCTTCCAGGCCGGGACCGCCGCGCTCAGGCGGCAGGGCAGGACCAGGACGAGGCCCCGCCAGCTTCATGGACATCAGCTTGCGCGCATTTTCGCCATACGCGTAGCGCAAAGGATTCGCAGAAATCGCGACCTGGCCTAGCGTCAATGCCCGGTGCGGCGCATCCCTCACGAAGACTTTGCCATCTGCCAGCTCAATATCCTCAGGGGACGCCTCAAAAAGATCTGCCGCGACCTGTTTGGCTTTCTCACGCACCTTTTTAGCGGCAAGATACATGGCAGAACCGGCGACGGTCGCGGCGCGGCTGGCATAGGTACCCATACCCCAGTTGAAAGCCTGTGTATCACCGGTAATAACCAGCACATCCTTCGGGTCCACGCCCAACTGGTCGGCGACAATCTGCGCGAATGTGGTAAAATGCGCCTGCCCCTGCGTCGTGATCCCGGTAGAAGCAAACACACGTCCATCCGACTCCACGCGCACCTGCGCGCCCTCGTATGGCCCGATGCCGGTGCCCTCGACATAGCAACCAATCCCAATTCCCAGGCAGCGTCCCTGCTTGCGCGCCTCAGCCTGCATCGCAGGAAAATTATCGTAATCCAGCAGGGTTTTCAGCTTGTCAAGCCCGGCCTGGTAGTTGCCGCTATCATATTTCGTCGGCCCACCGTCTTGATAAACGAGTCCAACATCCCATGGAAACTCGTCCGGCTGGATGAAGTTGCGCGAGCGTACTTCCGCACGATCAAGGTGCAATTCCCGGGCAATTCCATCCATGATGCGCTCCATGATAAAAACGGCATGTGGTCGACCGGCGCCACGGTAAGGGCTGACCGGAACCTTGTTGGTATAGAGAACAGTAAATTCGCTGTAGTAGTTCTTCAGGCGATAGGGACCGGGTAGCGTGCAGGCGGTGATAATGGGGACGATAATACCATAGGGAGTATAGGCGCCCGTATCATGCAAAAATGTATCGCGCACGGCCAGCAAAATACCCTGATCATCAAAGGCATATTCTACGTCGTGCGACTGGCTGCGCTCCTGGTTCGCTGAAATAAAATGTTCGCGCCGGTCCTCGATCCACTTGACTGGCCTATTCAACCGGATGGCCGCGAATGGAGTCAAAATCTCTTCCGGGTAGAACATCATGATCTTGGTGCCAAAGCCGCCGCCCACATCGGGCGCAATCACGCGCACCTTATGCTCCGGCAGCTTGAAGATGGCCGCTAAGCCGTTGCGGATAGGAATCGGCCCCTGGGTCGAAATCCAGCAGGTAAGCGAACCTTCCTGCGGTTCCCAACGCGCGACCACTCCGCGGCACTCCATCGGCATGGCCGCGCCCCGGTCAATGACAAAATGCTCTCGAATAACGTGCGGTGCGTTCGTGAATACTGTATCAGGATCACCGACGGTCTGTACAAGGTGCGCCGCGACATTGCCGGGGACATCGACATGCACAAGTGGTGCGTTATCCATAGCGGCGACTTCCAGGCTGGAAACCACCGGTAGTGGTTCATATTCCACATCAATCAGGTCGAGCGCATCTTCAGCAATATAGCGATTCTCCGCCACTACCATGGCGACTGCTTCACCAACATAATTGACCACATCTCGCGCCAGAGGTAGTTGCGTCCGCGGCTGTGTCAAGGCATGGTGTGGCACGAGCAGAGGAGAAGGCTCCAATAATTCACCCAGATCGCCGGCGGTCAGCACAAGATGAACACCGGGAAGCTCACGCGCGGCACTGGTATTGATGTGGACGATGCGCGCGTGCGCGTAGGCGCTGCGCAAGAAGGCGGCATGGAGCATCTCCGGCAGATCAAAGTCATCGACATAACTACCACGCCCGCGCAGGAGACGGGGGTCTTCCGTGCGCTGTACGGGCGCGCCAAACCAGCGTGTAGCCATCAGTCCATCTCGCTTTCTGATTGAAATGCTCGCATACGTTCAGCCGCGAGTTTGACAGCCTCAACGATATTCTGATAGCCGGTGCAGCGACAAATATTGCCCGAAAGTTCGTGGCGAATCTCTTCCTCGGTAGGATTGGGATTATCTCGCAGCATAGAATGCACGGTCATGATAATGCCGGGGGTACAGAAGCCACATTGCAAACCATGCTTTTCCATAAACGCTTGCTGAATTGGATGCAGATCGCTGTTGTTACCGGCCATACCCTCAATAGTCGTGATAGCCATACCATCAGCCTGTACTGCGAACATGAGACACGAGCGAATCGCTTCGCCGTTCAAGAGGACCGTGCAGCAGCCACAGACACCATGTTCACATCCGACATGCGTACCCGTGAGATGCAGTTCATGGCGCAAAAAATCCGAAAGCAGCTGGCGTACCGGAACGCGCCTTTCGTAACTATGACCATTGACGATCACTGCAATATCGCTTTCCTCAAGGAAGGCCGGAGCCTCTTCTTGTTCTTGCACGATCTACCCTCTTTCTATGATTGACGGCGGTCCCAGGCAGCTTTCAGCACGCGCCTGGTTAATTCAGCGGTCAGCGCACGGCGGTATTCAGTTGTGGCATGCACATCGCTCATATCTTCAGCGACGATTGAGCGAGAAATTTCAGCGGCCCTATCCCGAGTAACATCGTCAAGCGCGGTGCCAATAACAACACTCTCGACAGCACGAGCACGAATAGGAGAGCCTGCAACGCCGAGATAGGCAATATGTGCCGTCATACAACGGTCATCCTGGTCGGGAGTCAGGATGGCAGCCGCGCCCACCAGCGCATAGTCTCCCGACCGGCGGGCAAATTCCAGAAATGCCCATCCTGCCCGGGGCGGTATCCAGGGGAAGCGAACCTCGGTCAACATCTCACCCGGCTCAAGAGCGGTCGAGAGATAGCCGGTGAAGAACTCTTCTGCTTTTATGACCCGTTCGCCTTTCACGCTCTGCGCCAGCACTTCACCGTTGAGACATGTAAGCAGCGCTGGTAATTCGGCGGCAGGGTCGGCATGCGCTATACTGCCCACGACTGTACCACGATTACGTATCTGCATATGTCCGATATGCTGCACGACCTCAATCAGCAGAGGGAGCCGGTCCTTTACCAGCGCCGAATGCTCGACCTGGCGCTGGCGTACTGTAGCGCCAATTGCCAGGTAGCCATCCTCGGGTTCGATGTAGTGGAGTTCAGAAATATGATTGATGTCCACGAGGTAGGATGGCCCTGCCAGGCGCATATTGAGTAGGGGAACCAGGCTCTGGCCGCCCGCCAATACTTTAGCTTCTTCACCATGCTGGTCAAGCAACGCAATCGCCTCGTCGAGGATGCGAGGGGCTGCATACTGGAAACGTGGTGGTTTCATGGTCTCCGCTTCCCTGTCTAAAAATTTTTGCTCGCAGTTGGGAGCATAGTCAACTTACTTTTCATCCTGTGATCCGAAGATTATGGTTGGATACAGTAGCTGACTACCTATTCCCTGCAAGGAATAAGCAATAGACTACTGCTGATGACGGGTTCTGTCAAGCCCTTTCCCCCAAAAGATCGGAATACCACCACATCAAGCAAACTCAATTTCAAACTTTGCTGCATCGTTTTCGATGAAGCGGATAAGCGCCTCTCCCTCCTGCTCCAGATCAGAGCGAAGCCGGTCCGAAAGTGGTATAAACGGCTCGATGAGGAGCTTCGCCACATCCCTCTTGCGCTCACTTCTCCATACTCCACACACGAAGCCGTCCACAAGAAAGGTGGCCCGTACTCGCCCAGCTGATAGATAGATTGCTTTGCGATATTCGTCAGGTACGACGCGCCGGCGGTCAGCATGAGAAAGTATCAGATTATCGAATTCCGGGAGAAATCGCGGGGGTACAGTAATGCTTTCTGAAGGAAGAGGGCCATTAGAAAGATCAAGTAATTCTTTCCCTTGTTCGTCCCGGAAACGACGCAAATCCGGTTTCAACGCTTCAACTGCCTCTTGTAGTTGCGTCAATCCCGACCATACCTGTATATCCTTGACAGTAGCCGGTCCAAATGCTGCCAGATAGCGCAGGATGAGGTGACGCAGACCTTCTGGTGATGCGACAAGTGGACGGCCAAGCCACGTTTCTGCCAGAACATGAGCCGGGCTGCCTGAGAAACTCCACTTGCTGTTCGTGGGAACTTGTACAAGCGGCAGGTGCGTGCGTACAGTGTATGCCAGGAGCGCAGGATCAACGGAAGGGAAAAGCTCTGTAAGCCAGGAGCGTATCTCGACGAAAGTACGCGGCTGTTCCTGTATAAAGGTGCGAGCGCTTGAGACAATTTGATCAATATCAATCTCCCTTGCATGTGCGCTAAAAAACGAATGCATGGCACGAGTAAGCGCAGGTTGGAGAAGGGGACGCAGGAGAAGATAATCGTCCGCGGTCATAAGATGAAGCGTGGAGCGCATCATCGTTGCCCTCACAACCTGCCTTTGCTCAAGCAGCTGTGCCAGGTCTTCGCCGTGAAATGATCGCAGGCGTGACCATAAACCGATATAGGGTGGAACTTGCGCCTGTGCCTGGAGACCAGCTACTTGCCGGATGGCCTCGAGAGCAGAAATTGATGCTCGATCCAGAAGCAGTTGGCGCGCAAGTAATGCTCGATTTAGCTCGCGCAGGATCAGGGTTCGTTCAGCCATACTATTTGTAATCCCTCATTAGAAAGAAAAGAAATAGGTAGACCAGGCAAGTCGTCAGTCAGGATGGCTTGAAGTATACTATAGGTGATGACCATGTCAAGGCCCGCATGGTCATGCTCATCGCTTCCTTTTGCAGGAACATCAGAGGATGATAGGAAACGAACAGGCCGCGTCCAATGGTAGAACCAGACCAGGCTTCTGTTTCGAAATCTCTTTTTTGAACGTAGTATATTTCAGTGGACTCCCCCATAGAATATCCTGGCATCATAGGAGTATCGACTTTTCCACCGTAACATTTAACCAGCATATGATACCGGTACCGGTAAAACGGTTCGGTGAAGAAACATAAAGAAAGGCACATCATGGAAGTATTTGATACAGTTCGTACAGTTCTGGCAGTACGCCGATTTCAGAACAAGCCAGTTCCCGAACCGCTTATCCGCGAGATCGTCGAAGCAGCGCGCTTGACTGCAAGCAGTAAAAATGATCAGCCCTGGCATTTCATCATCGTTCAGAATAAAGAGATGTTGCAAAAACTTGGCGTGCTCGCTCCGACAGGTTCCTATATCCCGCAAGCGCCCATGGCGATTGTCGTTTGCATGGAAAAGAGTATCTTCGCGGTTTCAGACGCGAGCCGCGCCATTCAATCGATGATTCTAACGGCCTGGTCGCATGGCATTGGCTCAAACTGGGTTGGCTTCAATAACCTGAAACAGGTCAACCGGGTACTGGGCATTCCCGAAGAGATCGACATCCTGGCCATCGTTCCTTTTGGCTATCCAGTTGCTTCTATCGGCAAGGGCAAAAAGCGACGCAAGCCGCTGGGAGAAGTGGCATATCGCGAACGTTGGGGGATGCCTTACGAATAAGGATTTGTTGCTTACCAATTTTACAAGAGAGCCACCCCGGTTGAAGAAAATCGGGAGGCTCTGATTCGTCTATCACAATTTGAGCCGGAAAAGCAATCCCGGAATGATCACAATTTAAATTGCTCTTTGCTCAACCATTGCAATGCTCCGTCCAGTAGTGATAGGTTTTTGCGACCACCGTAACCACGTTCTTGATCTCTTTTTCAAGGCGGAAGGACGGCCCGGCGGGGAAGTACAGGATGCTTCCCTCTCGGCGCACGCAAATGTTTTCAATTACGATAGCGCGCAGCAGCCAGAGAGCCGCCTGCTCATCTTGACAATTCAGGCCTACCCAGCCAGGATTCTTGCTGCGTACTGTTGGCAGTCCTGTAACCAGGCGCAATCCGCGCTCGATTTCGGCCACGACTCGCTCGTAAGATGCCTGATCGGTCATAATTTCTTCAGGAGAAACGGGTTCTAATAATGTATCGCGATGTGGAGGGCCACCTGCCAGCGCCAGGTCACAGAACGTCGTCCACATCTGATCCCATGCTACCTCTCCATCGTCGTTATAGACCATAGGAGCAGTGCCCATGGGAGCGGAACTAACAGTTTTACCGTTACGGTAACGAGGTGGAAGAATAGCTTGCATGGTCTCGCTATGGAGATGGGCAAGCCCGTATTTTGGTAAAAGAGCTACATCGAGGTCTTGCCAATCAATCTCCGTCACCTTGCCCCCCGTAATGGTCACAGATTGGCCGGGAACGCACCAGATGTTGTAGTCTCCTTCGGGCAGGGCAAGAAAAAGGGCGGCATACGTTGAAAGTCCATCGATCCGGCGCTCTCGGACTTCAGTATGCGTTTTTTGCCTGTGGTTGTCTTTCGGACTGACTTCAATCTCCTTGCCGCAGAGTTCTGCAGCGGTATAAATGACCAATGCCCCGATATTCTGCCCAATATCAAGCACCGCGTGACCGGTCGAAACACGATTCGGGCCTTGCTCCTTCTCACACGGAATACTTCTCTGCGCCATTCTTCTCGCAAGCATCTGTGATGTTCTCCATCAAGAGAGGTCTGGCGACGTTGGAGCCGCCAGACCTTTTGAACCAGTACCGTTATTGCTCTTGCATCAGCACTCAATGACCGGGATAGTCAAATCCATCATACGGCACACCAAGGTACGGGAAGCTATTCAAGTAGGGACTTGTGATGTTGCTGGGCGTCAAGCCATCCGTGACCTGAGAGGCTGCCGGGTCAGGGGTATATGAGGGGTCAACCAGCGGAATGGTGACACCCGCGATGGCCCGCAGCTCAATGGTGAACACGTCGTCTAAGAAACGCCGACCATTGGGATATCCGGCAAGATCACCACCGAGTATGCCATAGATGTTTGGATTGTTCGAGGGGGGAATAGCCATGTTCAGGCGCAGCATATCCGACTGGACTTTTCCGGTATAATTCTGGAAGCCCTTGATGATCCCGGATGGTATGCCAGTAAGCAGGATAGCAACCAGGTCCGCACGCGGTTTGCTGTAGCCCGCCAGATTCGGGAAAACGCCTGGATAGAGGCCGGGTAACAGTTTGGCAACCTCGGGAGAGGTGTAGTATTGGGCAAACTGGCTGTCATCTTTTGGCAGGGTAGCGTTCCAGTAGTCCTTCTTGCCAATCGGTATCACGGCTTCATTGATCAGTGGGTTACCGAGGCGCGAGACCTGCACCCATGGCCCGCTCTCCTTGGAGCCACCTTTCCCTTTTTCGAGGATACGCGCCTTCTGGCGGCTTGCCGTTGCCCAGACGCCGATGACCGACTTTTTGCTGTTCGGGTCTTTAGGATTAGAGCCGTCGCGTGTGAGATCGGTCTTCGGTACCTGGATCGCGATGGTATGGACGTTGAGCTTATCGGTACCATTGACGCCAGGAGCGTTGGGCATGGGATTGAAGAATAAACTCTGGAACGGACGCAGATCGAGGAGATCGAAGACCGAACCAAGGTCAACATAGAATCCTTCGGCCCTCTGACCGGCGAACACGACCTCACCGCTCTTCAGGGTTTGAACGGCCGGCTGAGCAAGGTTAGCGGCATAGTTGGGCGTAGATGTCGGACCAATGTTACATGGTGGACAGGGCAGGCCGCTTCCCAATACCGTTGAAAAACCATGCTTCACCTTCGTCACCGAATAGGTTTGAGGTCGATTCCAATTCGGGTCATTCAGCGAGCTGATCGGGCCAGTATTGTACAAAAAGGTGTTGGGGTTGCGGGTCTGCGTCTGGAATTGAAACCGGTAGGTGATCTCCGCGGCCCCATCTCCATCATTGTCGATATTGATCTCGTACAGCACATCATCGCCAAATTCATAGAAATTTGGGCCACCTGCCGGTCCCTCCAGCGGAACAAAGTTAGCGATCATAGTAACGGTGTTGGGCCTGTCCGGGCTGACAAAAGCGTATACGTCGGTATTGTCGGCTACCGGGTCCTTGGAAATGTCGGGGGCTTCGCGATGGGATGACATTAGTTTACCTCCGTTAGGATTGCGCGCCTCTCGAAGTTGCTTATGGCAACACTCTAATCAGGCGCATCATAAGCTCAGGATCGCGAAAAATGATTTCCTGAGTGCCGGACATCACACTGATCTCGCCCGTAGCGAAATCGCGCACATGTGCTACCAGGGTTTCACCAAGCTGGGCGGCGGATGTTTCTTCCACTGACAGGTCTGTCGCCGCTGTTTCAGGCGCGTCAGATATCGCCGCCAGAGGCGCTGCGGCCAGCACTCCAAGTGTGGCCACACTCACCGATGTTTGCTTGATAAACCCACGGCGGGTCATCTTGGCCATTTTATGCTCCTCTCTTGTGAATCCATGCGATTCGCTCATGAGTACGATCCCGGGCTATATCTGGATCATCGGGCTTTGATTATTCTCATTACGTTGATGAACTACCACGTAAACAATGTTTTTCCAGCGATTACTTCAGCCCGGGATCGCTAAAGATGGCTCTGCTTAGTAGTATGCCTGCGGTAGAGGGGACTTACCATGCCAACAGCTCACCATTTCCATGCCAGGGAAGAATCATCTACTTGCGGTTCTTTTGCATAGCCGCAAACTATCAGAAGCTCTTAGCGCACGTTCAGACCAGAGGTGTTGCGTTTCCGCATTCATAGTATCGCGTAGCACTGCCTGAACAAGACAATGAAGCGCGAGGGTCCTGGTACCAGTATTGCGGCGCAACAGGGAATGGGTCCGCAGAACTGCGATAGCTGTATCGAACATGAACGGGTCGGCAGCTAAGGGCTGGAGGACAGGACCGAAGTCTACATCATCCTCCATCAGTATGGATTCGGGAATGGCGTCTGGCTGTAGGAAGGCGCAGAGCCGCAGCAGTTCTACCGCGGCCGGGTTCGCGCGCTCGACCGATTCTAAGGCATGGGTAAATGTAGCAGTCACCGATTGGGGATGGGTTGTACTCACCCCGCCGCGAAAATCGCGCAGACTGAGCAGCGCAGGGCGTCGTTTCTGATAGCGTTCAAGGTAATCAGATAAGCTGCATGCAGTTTCTTCGATGTATGCTCCCGCTTGATCGAGCGCCAGGGGGAGCCCACCCATCATGCGGGAAATTTCTCTGGCAATACTGCGATCAGCCGATGACGCATCCTCAAGAGAAGCATCACACTCTATGCGCACAGAACGGCGCAGGAGCAAGAGCGCTCCCTCATCCGGTTCCATCTGCTCCAGGTTGATACGATGTGCAAACGTCCTTGTTGACTGCGTGCGCGTTGTCAGCAGAATAGCACCTCTACTACCCGGAGGGATAAAGTCCTGGAGGATGCTCAGATCATCCATATTGTCGAGGATCAGCAGCCAGTTCTGATTGTTATTGAGCCAGCGCTTCACCGCGTTGACTTGCTGTTCCTCATCCGATTGGCCCTTATCCGGTAGCTTCAAAAGCGTTGCGAGCTTGACGAACCCGGAGTATAGAACCTCTTTTGTTTCGGCCTGCGACCAAAGAACTGCCTGATACTCGTTTCTGTAACGATAGGCATATTCTACTGCCGTCTGGGTTTTGCCAATGCCCCCCAGACCACAGAGGGCCTGTATACGCTCTAGAGCACAGGTATTACCTGTATGCAACAGAGTATGTAGATGCTGGATGGCATCTTCACGCCCTGTAAAAAACGGATTCTTCCCATACGGAACATACCAGAACTGCGAGTTTACATATGGGCCAGACGATACAACCTGCTGGATTTCCTGGAACTCTTCGGACAGGCTGTGATTATCGGCGCGTGTATTCTCTTGCAAAAACCCAAGTTCTTCGGCGCTCTTCCCGAAGAGTTCGCAGAGTTTCTGACGAAAATGCAGACCTGGAAATATATTGCCTCGCTCCCATCTGCTCACGCTGGGAGCGGTCGTCCCGATCATTTCGGCCACCTGCTCCTGTGACCACAGGCGTTGCTCGCGTTCCTGTTTCAGACGTTGGGCGAATCCTTGCATGACATCTTCTCTTTCCCCCGGTATGTTTTGATAGTTCACCAATGAATACGCAATGCAAGAGGTATTGGATGATTCGCCGGTACCTTCATTTCACGGTTCGTATCAATCAGGACAGAAATCTAATTTTGTCTTATAATCAGTTTTGGATATGAATGAGCCATTTCGCCGCAAGATTTCTTTAATTTTCATATCTGTCTGAAGGAGATGTATTTCTCATGCCCTGGACACCATTAGCCGAGCGCTTTTCTCAGTTGCCACTCATTCTCGCCGGACCTATGCTTCGTCGTGTTGAGCCTGGGTCTGTCACCGTCTGGCTTGCATTGAGAGAGGCCAGGATGGTAACACTGCGTGTGTATCGCAAGGATGAGGATGGAAAGCTGGTCGAGCAGATCATTGGGACACGCCGGACCGCCCGCCTCGGTGATTATTTGCACATCGTCGCGGTAACCGCCCATGCACGTGAGGGTCAGCAACTTGCCTGGGGCGATCTCTATTACTATGATGTATTCTTTCAGGCGGATAATGCTGAAGATCACGCGGCATCAACGGCAGATCATCTCAATACGCCTGGTATTCTGACTGCTGATCCCTCTTCAGCAGAGCCGGTGCATCGTTTAATCTACCCTGGACATCCACTTCCCAGTTTCGTACTGCCCCCTGAGGACCTGAACCGGCTGCGCATCTTGCATGGATCGTGTCGCAAGCCGCATGGAACCGGCAAAGAAATGCTGGCCGCCCTTGATAGCATATTGGAAACCATACTGTATGATGCAAGAAAGCGGCCTCAACACCTCTTTCTGACCGGAGACCAGATTTACGCCGACGATGTGGCCGCTCCTCTCCTATGTGCCCTCATGGATGCCGGGGATTTTCTGCTGTCAGGAAACCAGATAGAGATACTCCCCATTGTTGGCGTACCGGCACGTAATTTACCACCAGGATGCCGGGGACGCGTGGTGCGAAACCAGGCAATGTTCACAACAACTACACCCAAGAATCAGCTGTTATCCCTGGCCGAATACGTTGCCATGTATCTTTTTGTCTGGTCGGATGTCCTCTGGCCGGATGAACTGCCTGAGATGAAGGAAATACAGCAAAAGTATGCCTTTGTAGAAAATGAAGATGTTCCCGGTGAGTCGCAAGAGCAATATGCGGACAACTTAAACAAATTGCGCCAGTTCCGTGCTACACTGCCAAACGTGAGGCGATTGCTGGCAAATATTCCACTCCTTACGGTCTGTGACGATCATGATGTCACTGATGACTGGTATCTTGATGGGGCCTGGTGCCAGCAGGTCTTGAACAGCAAACTTGGGCACAGGGTTGTTCGCAATGCCTTGCTTGCCTATGCGCTTTTCCAGGCCTGGGGCAATACCCCCGATCAGTTTGAGCAACCCCAGGGGCAAGCCTTTCTAGATGCTCTCAACGAGTGGCGTGGAGAGGAGTCGGGCCCTCGCGCAACTACCATCACTACCATGCTCGATATACCCGATTCTTTTGATGGAAAAGGGATATTACCGCATAGGGAACACGCATTCAAATGGCATTATGCCTATTCGGGTCCGCGCTACCAGGTTATCGTCATGGATACGCGAACGCATCGTCTCTATCGCACTCCCACCTCATTTCCCGGCCTGCTGTCTCCAGAGGCATTAAAAACACAGGTGGCTCATGCCATGCGCAGGGATGTGGATGTCACAATCATCATCTCTGCCACTCCCGTCATTGGTCAGAATTTTGTTGAATCGCTCCAATTCTGGAGCCATTGGAGCCTTAGAAATAATTATGCCTTAGATCGAGAGGCCTGGGCCCTGGATTGGGATACCTTCCAGCCTTTCCTTAAAACGCTGGCGGCAATGAAACGGGTCGTTATCCTCTCGGGAGATGTCCATTATGCTTTTGGCTCCAGCCTGGATTACTGGAGCCGTAAAGAGCGGACAACCGCTAAAATAGTCGATTACACTTCCAGCGCCCTGCTCAATGAGGTATCGGGTCCTGAAATAGCCGTTCTCACCACTATCTATCCGCAACTTGCCAGATTGATACGAGCCGAGGATTCGGCACAGCAAGATTTTTTCGCCTGGGATGTGGACCGTGTTCTTCATCATCATCACGTCCTGAGAACAATACTCAGAATTGTGATGTGGCGCATATATCTTATCTGGTGGGCATTGCCCAAATTGATCGACGCGCGCCGTGCAAGCACAGAGATTGTTTTGCCCGCACATGGATGGCCCCCGGGAGCATTCAATACCATCCAGCCAGATCGTAGTTACCGCGTACACTATTTACGCGATCAGCTTGATAGTACTAAACCCAGGAGCGCAGCTCTGAAAAAAAGGCGTACATCGCACTTGAGACTGCCTGGATGGCTACTCAAGCTGGGGCGTGCGGCATTGAAAGTTCTTACAATATCTGAAACCCGGGTAGGAAGGGCGCGCAGGAGAATAGGGAGAAGGGCTATCAGGTATGTGCAAAAACCGGGATCACACGTGCGAAAACGCTCCGCATATAGCGCGATAAGGGGAACAGATCTTATGGAAGCCAGGCTGGAAAGACACAAGGTTACGTTGGGAGAGGCAATATTCCATCATCAGCAGTGGCTTCAACAGTGGAAGGCGGGCTCGCATATCATCGGCTATGCGAATGCCGGAGAGATTGTCTTCAACTGGAAGAACGATCAACAGGAAGTAATTCAGCGTCTGTGGTGGTGGCCGCCCGATCAGCCTGATCAGCCAGCTCTTGCCTCTGAATTTCATGAAACGCTCAAATTGCCTTCGCCCGATGATGCTCCTTCATTGCCATGAGCAAATCTCGCCCGGATACTTTACAGATCCGTGCAGTGAGACTGACAGATAACCGCTGACAATGTGCAATGAGGCTTCGGCGTTTCGCTTACATGTCTTATGGCTCTTCAAGCAGAGGAGGCTGAATATACCGGGTCTGTTTTCGCCATTGTTTTCAGGGAGCAGTCTGGGAGATGTTTGGCTGACGCCACATCGTCTCATCGAGTTCCCAAAGCTGGCCTTGCGGTGAGTGATAAGGCGTCTCGAAGCGTTTGGCTTCCGGCACCTCTTTGAAATGCTTGTGATCCGGCTGATAACGGACGGTATATTGCGCCAGTGGGATCTCTTCGTATTCGACAGTGAGCGCATCCCCATGCAGCCAAACCACCGCAGGCTGGCGAGCGCTTCTTCTCCATAGAGTTTCCAGCGACGAAAATGGACGTAGCCCAGACGGCTCAAGCGGCGGAGAAAGCGCGTTGCGTAAAAAATTCGGTGGAATTGCTCTGGGGTGAGCAGTTTGTTGGTCACCCATCCTAAGACTTCTGCAGGACTGAAGCGGTTGTCATCCCGCTTGCGGTGCGCCCAATGTGGTTGCGCATTGTAGTCCGAGCTGCTTGAGAGCGGTATACATCCGAAACTCGCCGAGCAGCGGATTCTCCTCTTGCTTCTTGCGGATGAGATTCCGTGTGGGCAGATCAACCCCTGGCCTACCGGTAGTGGAATACATGGGACAATAGCCGCTATTTGAGAATAAACTGCCCCGTTTGCTCGTAGCACTCAAGATCCGCGAGTGTTTCTCGGTAGAGCGCGGGCAGATCCTTGGGAAGCTCATCGGGGGCAAAGAAGCGCGCATGAGTCGTTTCATCAGTTGCGGCTACGAGGGTTCCCTGCCAACGATCAACCCGAAAGGCTACTGCAAACATCTGGATCTGGTCGCCAAAGGCTGTGGTAAAAGCAAAGCGTGGCTCGGTATACAGAGCAATAGGCGTAGCTTGCAAGACTTCCAATCCAGTTTCTTCCCAGATCTCACGCTTGAGACAGTCGAGGATCGATTCCTGGAGTTCGAGCCCTCCAGCAGGCAAACCCCAGATACCGTTATCACGCCGGCGAATGAGTAAAAAGCGTCCGTGTTCATCTCGAATGATGGCCCGTGCGCCAGGACTAATCAAGGGCCGTGAGCCGACAAGTTTGCGTAATTGTCCTAAGTATGTTTCTTCAAAGGTGCGTTTCTCTAGTGGTGGCATGGTCTCTTTTCTCCTCACTCACGGGCTTTCTGGGAGGCCTGCGTGATCTCATCAAACACCACATGCTCAGGGACGAGAGGAAGTACCTGCAATGCAGTCGGCAAAAAAGCAGGATAAAGGGCAATATTTTTCAGCTCATCGAGTTTGAACCATCGAAAGATGATATCTATCCCTCCATCTTCTACTGCTTGAATGGTTCGCTCCAAATGGTAGAGATGAGGAGTCTCAAGAGGGGTAATCAAGTAGTAAAAGCCAATACCGTGATGGGCTTTGCCACCGTCATCCGAGACAAAGAAATGTTCAACAACCCAAAGAAGTCGCTCGATCTGGACAGAAATCCCTAATTCCTCTTGCATTTCCCTCTGAAGAGCTACGTGGGACGGCTCAAGCAGTTCGATACCGCCACCGGGAAGCGTCCAGAAGGTTCGTTGTGGTTCGCCTTGCAGAAGAATAGCACGGTCATGGATGAGCACCCCTGCTGTACGGCAACGAAAGCTGAGATTGCTTTTCTCGCAATAGGTCAAAAGCTTCCTCCAACATCTATCAAGAAAAGCTGTGTTTTAGTGAACGACCCGGTCGATCACCATGATGGCGAAAAGCGCCGCCAGGTACATGTTCGAGTACCAGAAGAGCGTTTTTGCCCACTTTTTGGATTTTTCATGCCACAGGCGAATCGCCAGGTAGACCAGCCCACCACCAAGCAACAAAGCTCCGACAAGGTAGAGGTAGCCCATCGTACCCATCACGAAGAGGGCAAGCGTGATGGCCAGTAGGAGAACTGAATAGAGCAGGATTTGCCGCCGTGTCTCCGCCTCGCCCTTCACTACAGGTAACATGGGTATCTTCGCCTTCTCGTAGTCTTTCTGGATCAACAGTGAGAGCGCCCAGAAGTGCGGCGGAGTCCAGAAAAAGATGATGGCAAAGAGCCAGATCGCGGGTAAGCTCAGGCTATTCGTGATGGCCGCCCAGCCGACCAGCACCGGTACGGCACCGGCAGCGCCACCGATGACGATATTCTGCGTCGTAGTGCGCTTCAGCCACAGCGTATAGATGAACACGTAGAAGAGAATAGCGGAAAAGGCCAGCACTGCGCTGAGCAGGTTGACGAATACGTAGAGCAGAACGAACGAAGCCATCGCCAGGATGATACCAAAAACCAGCGCCTGTCGTGGTTCAACACGACCGGATGGCAGCGAACGACGCTGCGTGCGTCCCATCACCTGGTCAATGTCGCGGTCGATGTAGCAGTTGATACAATTCGCGCTACCTGCCGCCATTGCCCCACCAAGTAGCGTCGGGATGAGCAATGAAAGAGGTGGTAAGCCCTGGTTAGCAATCGACATCGCCGCCGCCGTTACTCCCAGCAACAATACCGTCACATGCGGCTTCATCAGATCGACGTAATTCGAAATAGTCTGGCGCACCAGGCTGACTTCTTTTTTCTTCTCGGCCTCCGCCAGTTCCATCTTCTCAATTTCCTGTTGCGCAGGAGCCGCCCGCAGTTGATTGGCAGCCAGAGCTGCCAGGAGAACCAGCGTTCCCCAGACGGCGGTCGATAGCGCAAGATGGAATCCTGCTACGAATGCCGGGTCGTTGAGCAGGACAAGCAGGCCACCGGCAATCGCCTGGCATACGAAAAGAACGCCGCCAACTACCGCGACAATCGCCTGTCCCGGAGCAACATGCCGGCGGCGTAGAGCAGCAATAACCGTCCAGAGCATGACCAGGCCAACGAAGACCGCGTACACACGGTGCAGGATATTGATATTGGCCAGGTGATTGCTCACTGCCCATGAAGCAGGCGTACAGAACGGCCAGCCCGGACAGGCCATTGCCGCGCCGCTGCCGGTCACATAAGAACCGAATAACATCAGGATGTAGACCAGCACCGCGTTGCTGACGGCGAGTTGCGCGAATTTGCGCGTTCTGGCGGGAAGCTCTCTACTGGTTTGTGGCTTGCTACTCAGAATAGCGATAGTAATAACAACGGCAAAGATTGCCATCGCTGTACCCAGATGCGCTGTAATAATCTGCTGTGGCAGCTTCCAGAGTACCGTCAAAGCTCCCAGCACTATCTGGATTGTCAATAGCACCGGAGCAGCAATTGCCAGGGTAAGCAAGGTACGGTCTTTGCGTGCCCAGGCAATGATTCCGGTTACCAGCAGCACGATTAATATACTGAGAGCTACAGTGGTAAAGCGGTGAAACTGTACGAAAAACGCACCTGTTCCGGCGAAATAGGCCTGACCATTGCAAAACGGCCAATCGGGGCAGCTTAGACCAGAGTTGGTGGCAAGAACAGTGCCACCGAGCATGATCAGTACATAGGTCATGATGGTTGCTGCCCATGCGACGGGGCGAATGAACTTCATAAAGGACTCCTGACCGTTGCTTTCCAAATCCTGGAGACCTGGAAATATTGAAAGAATATGTAAATAATGGCTATAGCTTCCTCATCAACCCCTAAGACTTCGGCAACCACTGCTTCATGCCATCTTCAAGGCCGATTTCCTGGCTCTTGATATCGGCCTGCGCGTTTGAGTCAAGCGTCTCATAATAGAGGCGCTCATGTCCGGTAGCATCGATGATGAAAGTGATAGGGTCATGCTCGACCGCATTGTTTGAGCTTACCTGGACATAGACATTGTACAGGTGATAGACGACATTAAGCTGCTGCGGCGTACCTGTGACAAACTCCCACTGGTGCAGCATACCATGCTGGATCGACCAGGATTGCACCGCGGTGACACTGGTGGCTGTCGGATTGGCATTGACAGCCACCAGGTCGATCTGACTGGCAGC
The DNA here is from genome assembly GCA_035653615.1 of Ktedonobacteraceae bacterium. Lineage (NCBI taxonomy): Bacteria > Bacillati > Chloroflexota > Ktedonobacteria > Ktedonobacterales > Ktedonobacteraceae > Ktedonobacteraceae bacterium. Next base: position 171,226 of record DASRBN010000042.1, read on the forward strand.
CGCGGCATCCAGCTGTGATTTGGCATAATACATAATCTGGGCAGTCAGCGGGCAGAGTGTTGTACAGCGTGCATCGACGAATGCCAGGACAATCTCATGGCCGCGCAACGAAGAAAGCTTGAATGGCTTACCGAACTGATCCGTCAGCTGGAAGTCAGGCGCCAGATTGCCTGACATTGGAAAGCCGCCAATAGCGTAGTTCGATGGGTTCGGCTGCAGTGTGGCAGCCTGACTAACGCCGCGAGATGCTGCCAGACGCTGGATTCCCCAGATAATCGCGGCAATTATCACAAGTGCTGAGGTAGCAATCAAAGCAGCACGAGCGAGTTTCTGGACACCATCCGTTTGCCGCATGGTTATTTTCTACTCCTGATCATCTTATCTGAATAAGAAGCCTGGTACCAGGCTCTTACATTCCTCTATTCCCGACAAAGCGCAGGCGCCAACTGGAAGATTTGCCGGATTGCATACTTCATTCACGCATTTCACGCGCTCTGTTTTTTCCCAACACTCAGTTCCGGCGCATCATCCATCACAGAGCTAAGCCACCGGTGTACTAATGTGGCAAAAGCAATCCCGAAAGGAAGATCGCCGAATGTCCACATGATGCCTGCCCCAAGTTGCTGATCTTGCACGGCGGAGAAACCGCCCAAACCGGTAACCACGTGCGCATAGGGCGCGTAGAGAGGCACCTGGGAAAATCCGATCAGCGCCGCGAGGACAACATTTTGTGCCATCGCGAAACCTACACATCCGAGACGGCCCATATAGCCCAGGCGAGGGCGAAGCGGCGGCGATGGTATAAGCTGCGTCCAAAAAAGAAAACTGACCACCAGAAATGTCGAATGTTCTAACCAATCGTGGACGGTGACATTGGTCAATGCCAGATCATAGAGCGGTGGCCAGTGCCATCCCCAGAAACCGGCAACCAGGAGAGCGCACGAGATAGCAGGCTGCCGCAACCAGCCCCCTGCACGAAAGAGGCCTCGCCTGATATTCAGTCTCACTACTACTTTAATAAACTTGCGAACACCGCGAGGCAACCCCAACCAGATTGGGATGAAAGGAGCCCCGGCCACAAGTAGCGGTGCCATAACGACCATTATGAGCAGGTGCTGGATCATGTGCATCCAGAAGAGCCGGCTGGAAAGTATATCTATGGGCGCGGAAGATGCCAGAAGAAAAGTAAAGATCGCGCCGAGGAAGTAGCCAGCGCGCCAGAGCCAGCTATCCAACCGGAATTGAGCGGTGTGAGAACCGTTCAATCCAGAATGATTGCTGGCCCTGGCAGCCCTTCTCTGCTCCAATTTGAAGAGGAGACGCCATCCACGAAAGTACAGGACTTCGACAAGTGCGCATACAAGGAGCACCAGGGGTGGAACGGGCCACCCGTTTGCATCAACCCAGATGTTCATTGCAGCGCCTCCATCTAGCGACGGGATTCAGATAGCAACCAGGCTGAATATCCATAGCAGGATACTGGAAACGACAATGTAATACCACCAGTAGCCACCAGCCTCGATAAGGTAGGCCTGCCCCGTCAGCCTGCCGCGCAGGATACGCCCGCCCAGTAGTATGCCTACAATCACAGTCAACAGAAGGTGGAGTGCTGTAAACCATGTTATGAGTAGAATCATGCTTTCATAGGCATGGATAGGAATGCCATAGCGCAAAGCGGCGCCTATCCAGGTCTCAGCCACCCCTGCTGCAAGCATCAGCACCAGGGAAACCAGGAAGAAAGCTGACTGACCTTCCCCATTATTCCTGCGCGCTCCGCGTTCCCACCCAAAGTAGGCAAGCCCGCTCAGCAGCAAGACGATCATGATTATCAGATTCGCCACGAAAGGCGGAGCAAAGTCTCCGGCTACTTTAAACTGATTCTCCGTATTCAAGGCGCTCAGGTAACCGCCTGCTGCCAGGATTGCGAGGACTGACAAGGCATCCGATATAATCAGCATCAGAACGCCGGCTTTCGCTCGGGCCACCTTGACCTGCGGTTCCAGTTCGAATGGATGCTCACTATGCTCTAAGGCTGTTTCCATAGTTTCCTCCTCTTACTCCTGTCCTTGTGGCTGTATAGGAGCCTGTGTCATGGCACCTGAAATGTCTACCGCCGGGGTTGGACGTTCAGGCGTAGGCGAACCGTAGTCATAGGGCAAGGAGGTTACTACCGGCAACTCCCCTTCGAAATTCTCAAGCGGTACTGGTGTTGGCACTGTCCACTCAAGAGTTTTGGCGCCCCATTCGTCGGCAGCAGCAGGCTCACCCCTTACAAGCGTAAGAATCACGTTGTAAGCGGCAACAAACACCGAGGCTGCAATCAGGATAGCAAACAGGCTGGCGATGGTATTAGCAGTCGCGAATGGCGGAGCAACATTTGCCGACCAGCGGGGTTCACCCTGCAGGCCTGCATAGAACAACGCTCCAAATGTCCCGACAAAACCAATCTCAAACAGCCAGAAATGGAGCCTGCCAAGTAGAGGATCGAGACGCTTCCCTACCATCTTGGGGAACCAGTAGTAGAATCCGGCGAAGAAGCCAAAGACCATACTACCCACGATAGTGAAGTGGAAGTGTGCTGTAACAAACATGCCACCGTGCAAAATTTCATCGGTGGGCAGATCGGCCAGGTAAATGCCGGTAATTCCTCCGATAACGAAGTTGACCAGCAGGCCGCATACAAACAGCAAGGGAACAGTGGCCCAGACTTTTCCTCTCCAGAATGTACCTACCATACACAGGAAGAAAACGCCGGTAGGAATAGAGATCAACTCGGTATCGAGCATGTAAGGGGCGGCCAGGGCATTTTCTGAACCACTCGTATAGAGGTGATGTCCCCAAACGATAACACTCAGTACAGCAATGCCGATCAATCCACTTAGCATAAAGCGGTAACCGAAGAGGGGTTTGCGAGTGAACACCGTGGTTACTTCAGCCGCCACTGCCAGGGCGGGTAAGGCGATTACATACACTTCGGGATGCCCCATGAACCAGAACAGGTGCTCATACAACCAGTTGCTACCGCCAGAGGCAGCAAGGAAGAAAGAGGTATTGAAGACCCGGTCCATGACAACCATGATCTGGGAGACGATGAACGAAGGGAAGGCCGTTAAACTCAGAATTACTGAGAGTACAACGCCCCAGACGAAGATCGGAAGTCGCCCCCACGTCATGCCTTTCGTGCGCATGACCAGCACGGTCGTCACGATATTCATGGCCGCTACTGTTGTTGAAGTGGCAAAGACCAGGATGAGGAAGCAGTACGCATCCATGCCGGGAGTCAATTCCTGCACCGATAGAGGTGCATATCCAGTCCATCCTGTTGGAAACCCACCAAGGAATACCGTGGAGAGGAAGATAGGAATAGCGGTGAACAGCAGCCAGTAGCTCAGCGCGTTGAGCCGTGGAAAGGCCATATCGCGCGCCCCAATCATGATGGGGAGGATGAAGTTGCCAAATGGACCGCTGACCATGATGATAGTGGTGGCAATCATGAGCATCCCATGCATACCCACGATGGTGTTATAGGTGCTGGGATCGAAGAAGATGGCGCCGGGCCTCGATTGCTCCAACCGGATCATGAAAGCCCCCATCGACCCCAGGAAGAACATAATCAGTACCGTGAACAGGTACTGCATCCCCACCACTTTATGATCGGTCGTCCAGCGGAAATAGCGCCAGAGTCCCTGACCCTTGCCTGCCAGTTCCATTTCTTCAGCAAATGTTGGCTCGTGGCGACCGAAGCCCCACTTGAAGATGCCGTTGAAAGCTCCTATGCCAATAAAGAAGAAGAGCAGCCAGCCTAAATAGACAGACACGGTAACGGCATCGTCATTCGGGACCATGTCGGGGCTATAGGCAGTTGTTATCTTGTTAATCACCACACCGAAGATGGCAGCGCCTATTACACCGAACACTATTCCAGAAACGACGCTTGGGAAAAGCATATTGATGAGATTTGGCCGTCTCACCTCAGTTGCGGTTGTACTTGCTGTGCTGCTCATAGGTGCCCTCCTTGGCTTTGTATCCAGGAATTGAACGAATCAACACTCACTACTTTTACCGATTCCCACATAAAGGAATGAAGGAGCCCGCATAATTCTACACATCTCACCGCGTATGTTCCAATCTGTGTAGGAGTCACAACCGCTGTATTCGTCGTCCGGCCCGGATTCGCATCGACACGTATTCCAAACTCCTCAATAGCAAAGCCATGCAGGACATCCAACGAGGTGACGTAGAATTCCACAGGGCGATTTACCGGCAGTTCAATGAGCTGCGCGCCCTGGCTGGTCGCACTATACTGTGGGTAACTAAAGGTCCACTGCCATTGCTGCGCGGTAACATTAACGATCAAGGTGTTAGTAGTTGAGGCCGCTGAAGTTTCCTGGTAAAAGGCGAAGAGTCCCCAGATGACAAGAAACAAGCATAGTATTGATGTGATGCCTATCCAGCTAATCTGGAGTGCCGGCCTGGGCAGCAAAGGAACACCATCTTCTGTAGGCCTACCACGAACTCTGAAGGAGAAGAGACTATAGCCAATAAAAACGAAAACGAACATGGCCACCGGTATGGATATGATGGTCAGCATGCTGAATGTGAAACTATCGGCTACGGCAAGTGAAGTCGCAGCCGTTGGCAGAATAAACTGGGATACCGGCACCCAGATCGCGATCAGAATCACAGAGAGCACCACCCAGAGGATAATGGCGCGAAGCAGGTGATTCGGCTCTCTCGGTGGCACAGTGTTCCCCGCGTTTCCTTCGATGTTTGGTTCTGACATGTTGCCCCCTTAATAGTTTGTTACAGTGATCGTCCCGGCCATATACCCGGTGGTAGACATTGGCCCGCTAAACCCATAGGGCGTTTCGCGATCATTGCCACAGGGAACATAGCAGTGCCAGACGTAGGTATGACCTGCTGGACCGGTCTTGAACTGGAACTCGATGACGTTAGGAGCAGGATACTGGTACTGGTTACCATCATTGCCAAGCACATTGGTGTTACTGGAAGCATCGTCAGGGACGCCAATGAGCGGAACACTGACAAATATCGGGCTTGTTGTATCGTCGGGTTCCGACTGAATGGTAAACGTATGAGCAATGTCATCCATCGGAACCTGGCTCTTGGGACCGTTGTATGTCCCCGAATTCGTTTTACCAGTGTAGGTTGCCGTCCCACCAAGCGTACCCTGCACGGTTTGGAAAAACCCGTTGTACAGGCCAGTAGCGCTGTCGTATTGCTTGATGATGACGGTGATGGTACTGTTGGCGGGCAATTCCCAGGTTGTGCCATGCTCATTGTTTGTCCCTGAACAATAAGTTACCCAGCCAATTTGGGGGTTCGGTGCGCCGGGATGACATACCTGACTGTCGGGAAAAGTGGCGATGTTGAGGGTCGCGGAGTCAGGTCCCGTTTTGGGTACCTGATACACGGCAGGTTCGTAGCCAAGGCCGCTCGCGGATTGAAAACCCAGCGCGACTACAGCTACTATGCCGAAACCTAGGACGAGTGCTACTACGAGGCCAATGATAAATCCTGATGAATGCTGTCTCAAAGCCGACCTCCTTATCTGCGATTTTGTTACAGGAGCCGACAAAAGCGACCTACCCCCTCGCTGTCGGACTGTGAATGTCGCTACATGCATTACACCGGATGGACGTCGTGCCGCTTATGATATGAGGATATCTGGAATAAAATAATCATAATGCAGACATCCACTGTGATTGAAGACTTCTCGATCTCCCATATTTCCTACCACACTCCGGGAACTGGAAAAAATCGAGGTGATCAGACAGATTACTCTCCTTTCTAAGGAAACTTACATGGTGTAAGTATACCATAAGCAAACCATAAAATGAAGTGTTTATGACTTTTTGTTCCCTAAAAGTTATAAGTTGCCCACAAAAAAAGCATTCTTCAGCCGCCTTCAGAGCATCATTGCGAAAGTTGTGATTACTCTATAATGCACAGAGTGAGATACTCCCAATCCCCTTGCCTCTGATGAACCCTACTGGGTATACTTTGAGGCATGGAAAAGTTTAAAAGTTCCCATACAATTTTCCAGGCTTTCTCTGTACTTGCGGAAGGGATGTTGTGAATTGATTGCTATCGTGCGTATCTTCTATCTTTGTTCCCTATCGATGCTTCTTTTATTTGTAGGGGTATCCGCCTCAGCAGCTCATGCAGATGGCGGAGCCCCTCAACTGGCCTATGTTGCCGGAACAGCCCGGGGTATTAGCATTATCGATATAGCGCAGCGGCGTATAACCGGGTCAATAGCGCTGGCAGGTGACCCGCACACTGTTTTGCTCAGCCCAGACGGCTCTATGCTCTATGTTTCTCAACCATCGCTGGGTCGGGTTGCGGTGATCGAAACGCAAACAAAGAAGATTCGCTGCATCGCCAACCTTCCCGGCCAGCCATCGCTGCTGGCACTGAGCCTGGATGCAACGGTTCTCTACGCGGCAGGCCAGGGAGATACGAGTGCGCGTGCCATTAATCCGGCAACCTGTGCTATTGAGCATACTTTCGAGACGCAGCAACCTGTTTATGGTTTGGCAGTCGCGGCATCGACCGCCCCTAACGCAACTCCTTCAACACCCAATCAACTCTGGATTACCGGAACCACATCGCTGACGGTCTACGAGGTCAATGGCCACCTGCTGGGTTCCATGCCTATTGCCGGCGGTCCGCAAAATATTTCCATCCCCGGCGGCTTTACTGCTTACGTCACGACACGCCAGGGAACAGTCGTCGCGATTGATCTCTATACACGTAAGGTAATCGGCACGCTCCTCACCGGTGGAACTTTCGGTTCGATGGATTATAACGCTATCACGGGCGAGGTTTACGTGCCTGATGAGCAGCACAATCGGCTGGATGTCCTGGTTCCTGTCACATTGGGTACAACCCCGATACCGCACAAACCAGCCCGTATCATCCCTCTAAGCGGTTCCCCATTGTCAGTCGCCATCACCAATGATGGACAGCTAGGATTCGCGGCGCTTTCTAACGGTCAGGTAATCATGCTCGACATTCCTGGACGAAGCACTGTTGCCAGTATCGCAGTCGGTGGAACTCCGCATTTCATCATTACCGGCCTCTATCCCCCGGCAAGTGGTTCTACCGCTACGATAGAGCATACGAGTTCTTCCTCGTCGCCGGCTTTGCCCATGAATATTTACCTTTTCATCGTTGTGATCGTGCTTGTGGTGGTGCTTGCATTCACTACATTCTGGTTCCTCCGGCGTCTCCACCAGAAGCGGTATACTGGCAGCCATGCTTTGCGCAAGCGTCTTTAACATCTTTTCCAGCACAAGCTGAGGAAGTGAGAAGCCAATGAGCTTGACATAGCCTGATGCCTGCACAATAATGGTGTTGGATTGCTACTGATCCGGATGAGATGGCATATCTGCAGAAATGGACTCTTACATGGCTGAACTTGCTGAAAGTACTCCCATTCAAGGGCAAGTACAGAAGAATAAGCGCCAGCGCAGAATAATTATATTTAGCGTAGTGAGCCTGATAAACCTGGGCTTACTTGCGTTTCTTGTGACACAATTGCTGACACCAGCATCACAGGCTCCCTCAGACCCCCTTATCGGCCATCCTGCACCGAATTTTTCACTGGCGATACTCAGTTCTAATCCTCACAAGGAGATGATTTCGCTCTCAAATTATAAGGGTAGGCCGGTTGTCTTAAACTTCTGGGCCTCGTGGTGCGACCCTTGCCAGCAGGAAGCACCGCTACTGGAGAATGCCTGGAAACAGGCACAGGGGCAGGGAAAAGACCTGGTCATCCTGGGAGTTGACTTTCAGGAGCCTACAAAAGACGGCCTCAACTTCTTGCAGCGTTATAACATCACCTACCCGACGGTTGAGGATGCCGATGGGTCTGTAACCAGCAAGTACGATGTAGCAGGTTTACCGGCTACTATATTCATCAATCGCGACGGGGTGGTTGCGGGCACAGTTCGACAGCAGCTAACCAGCCAGGCTTTATCGAGCAATCTGAAGCTGGTTATGTCGTAGAAGAAATAAGAATATCATTGAAAGGTAATATTCAATGGATGCGAACCTTAAAAAGCAAGTCTTACGTACCTTCACCTACGGCCTGTACGCGGTATCATGCGCGAATGAGGGTGAAGTGAACATATTTACGGCCAACTGGTTGACGCAGGTATCTTTCGACCCACCCTTGATAGCCGTTTCCGTTGAGAACGACTCGAAGTCACTGGGCATGATCCTGCGCAGCCGCGTTTTCACAATAAACGTATATCGTGCTGGCGAGAGGGAGCTGGCAGGCAAACTGGGGAAATCGGCCATTCAACATCCTGACAAGCTCAATGGAGTTGAGTTTACGCTGGGAGCAAACGGCTGCCCTATCCTGCATGATGCCCTGGCGTGGGTCGCATGTGAAGTACGCCATACTGCTCCTGCCGGCGATTCAACCCTCATCGTCGCCGAGGTAGTGGATGTGGGAATGCAGGGCGAAGGGTCAGCTTTGACCATGTCTGAGGCAGGTTTTCGTCATGCCGGGTAGATTTCTACTGCCTGCTAGATCTCAGGTGACTCATTTATGAACTGCGCCTTTTGCCAGCGTGAGGATATTTCCCACATATTCAAAGAGACTCCGCATTTTTTCCTGGCCGCCGATCATGCTCCTCTGGTTGAGGGGCATCTGCTTATCATCCCGAAACATCACTATACCTGCTACGGTGATGTTCCGGCAGTACTTGATGATGAGTTGTTTGCCTTAAAGCACGAGGTGCAGGAGTTTTTTACTCGATATTATGCTCCGCCAGTCTTCTGGGAACATGGCATCTTCCGGCAAACCGTCTTTCACGCCCACTTGCATTGTTTCCCCTGGGGATCGACAGGCTATGATCTCTCCGAAGGATTACACTCCAGGATCGTAAGTTCCCAGGAAGACGTGCGCCAATGGTACCTTTCCCAGGGTCATTACTTCTATATGGAGGATAGCTCGGCAGCGCTTCTATTCGAGCCTGAAATGGAGCGTTACCTGAGCATCATCAAGAGCGTATTCCGGCGCGGCATTGCCGCGCGTGGTGGTTCCGCTGAATGGCGTTCACCACAGCAACGCTATGAAGAAGGTGTTCCGCTCATCCAGGCAGTTATAGAGAAGTGGCAGGTATTCCAGGAGGGCTCGGATTTCGTTAATGAGGCTGCTACGTCCTGAATATCTGCTCACAATCCTCCCCAACTTCTTAATGCTGCCATATGAGCCTTAAGAGGATTCTGGGGTCACCGGTCACATGTGCCTGTGTTATAATCCTCCTATAGACTATTTGTTGCTCTCCACGGTCGCCTTTGGGCGTCAATCCCTTTCCAGGGCCGGATGATCGCAGACTAGAAGGAGCGGGCGGTGTTAACAAAACCAATACACGATGAATATATCGTCGCTGGAGATTTAACCTTTCATTATGTCCAGTGGGGGGAAAAGGGTAAGCCACTCATCTGCGTGCATGGCATTACGGCGAATGCATACTGCTTCCAGGCACTTGCCGATGGGCTGGCAAACGATCACCAGGTCTTTGCCTATGACCTGCGTGGGAGAGGAGATAGCGATAAGCCCGAAAGCGGCTACAGCATTTCCATACATGCGGCGGACCTGGCGGCTATAATCGATGAGTTGGGGTTAGACCATCCTGTCATCATCGGACATTCCCTGGGAGCATTTATAGCGCTCTATTTTGCCGCACACTATCCTGGGAAGCTGAGTAAACTTGTGCTGATCGATGCAGGAGCTCCGCTACCCTGGAATACAGTAGAAGAGCAACCGGCCTGGCTTACCGCGTCGATTGCCCGGCTCGGCGTTCCCGTCGCCTCGTTTGACGAATTTACTCAGCGCCTGAAGGTAGCGCCGTTCCTTGGGCCTTATTGGAACGACTACATCGAGACGTATTTTGAACACGACGTTTATCGCCACAGCGATGGATCGGTTGTCTCTAAAGGCTCCCGGCAAGCGATCCTGGAGGAGCAGCGTAACCAGCAGCAATTCAAGCCTGAGGAGCAATGGGCAAAGGTGAAAGTGCCAACGCTTCTGCTGCGCGCAGGTCTAGGGCTGTTTACTGAGAGCGATCAGCTACTCCCCGAGGCCTCAGCTGCCGCTATTCAGCGTGGCATTAAAAATTGTAAGTATGTGAATTTCCCGAAGCTGAATCACTATACCATTATTTTCGGCGTATCCGGTGGTCCTGCTCGGGCGATTCGTGAGTTTGTTGATGGAGATAAGGAGCAATAGACTATGGCTATAAGAAAAGTCGGAGTCGTAGGCTGCGGTCTCATGGGAGCCGGAATTGCGCAAACCTGCGCGCAATCCGGCTATGAAACCGTTGTGCGCGAGGTAAACCAGCAGCTTCTCGACAAGGGGATGGCTCGTATTAAAGGCGCCTGGGAGATGATGGCCGGCAAGGGCAAGATCACGCAGGGACAGGCGGAAGAGAATCTTGCTCGCCTGCATGGCACGCTTGACCTGGCGGATTTCTCCGATTGCGACCTGGTCATCGAGGCGGTGATCGAGAATATGGAAGAGAAGTTACGCCTCTTTCCAGCGCTCGATAATATTCTTAAGCCCGAAGCCCTCATTCTCACCAACACTTCATCCTTGAACATCACCCAGATGGGCGCGGTGACGAAAAGGCCGGATAAAGTCTGCGGGCTGCATTTCTTCAATCCGGCTCCCGTAATGAAGCTGGTGGAGATTGTGCGCACCATTTCTACCTCGGACGAAACCATTGAAACAGTTAGAGCATTCGCAATTTCGCTCGGCAAGACTCCTGTACTGGCGAAGGATACGGCCGGTTTTATCGTCAACTTCCTGTTGATCCCCTATCTACTGGCAGCGGTCCGCATGTTGGAAAACGGACAGGCCTCACGAGATGATATTGACACGGCAATGAAGCTGGGCTGCGGCTATCCCATGGGGCCATTCACGCTGCTTGATTACGTTGGGCTTGATACGACGTTGTGGGCAGCCGAGGCTATTTACGAGGAATACAAGGATCCGCTCTACGCGCCACCGCCGCTGCTCAGGCGCATGGTGCAATCAGGTATGTACGGCAGGAAGAGCGGCCAGGGCTTTTACGACTATCGAACGAGCATGTAAAAGAGAATAGATGTAAGTTTTGGATGCGCAATACGGCGGCTCATCAAAGATGCCGCCGTATTGCATTCCGGCTGGATATGCCCTTTCATGCTTTAGTAGTCACATGTTGAGGAACCAATGTGTAATGCTTAGCGTCGAAATGGCGCGTCCGGTGCCGGAACTCAAAGGTAAAGCCAGGCCAGAGCGTCGTATTGCGGCCATGCGCGTCGAGGTACCAGCTTGCGCACCCCGAAGTCCATACAGTACCCTGCATGCGCCGCTGTATCTCATTTTCGAACGCCTGCTGAGTTTCAGGTTGTACCTCGATAGCTCCCAACTTCTTCCTATCCATGGTACGCAAACAATCCAGAATATACTTCAGCTGCGACTCGATCATATAGACCATACTGTTATGGCCAAGCCCGGTATTTGGACCGATGAGCAAGAAGAAGTTGGGAAAACCTGAAACAGCCGTACCCAGATAGGCACTCAAACCTTTCTCCCATCGTTGAGCAAGTGATTGACCCCCACGACCATAAATATACTGGTGGAGAGGCGCGTCGGTCACGTGAAAGCCTGTCGCACAGATAATCGCGTCGACCTCATGCTCCCTACCGTCCCCGGTCACGATACTATGTTCCCTCACCTCGCAGATCCGATCAGTAACTACCTCAACATTGGGCTGCCCAACCGCCGGATAAAAATCATCAGATAACAGGACACGTTTGCAACCCATGATATAGTTTGGAGTGAGCTTCGCCCTCAGTTCAGGGTCCGCTACCTGCCTTTCCAGGTGACGCTTCGCCAGCTGCATGGCATTTTTGATCAATGCCGGGCGGTAGACAAATCCTACCGCCAGCAGTTCGTGCTGCCAGTACATTTTGGCACGCACGAAGCGCTGCGCAAGCGGCAGCACTCGATACAACTTGCGATGCCTATCAGGAATTGCACGATCCAGGCGCGGCACAATCCAGGGTGGTGTGCGCATAAACAGAGAGAGCTGTTCCACTTTGGGCTGGATGTGTGGCACAAATTGGATGGATGACGCGCCCGTCCCAATTATAGCTACACGCTTTCCCCTAAGGTCGTAGTCGTGTTTCCATTGTGCCGAGTGGAAAAGCGTACCCGCGAAATTAGTGATGCCTGAGATAGGTGGAAGCGAGGGCTCACTGAGCGGACCGTTGCCCAGGACAAGAATATCGGCAAGTAGTTGACCCTGTAAAGTTTCAATATGCCAGCATTGCTCATCCTCTTTCCAGGTGGCACTCAACAATTCGCAGTTCCACCGGATGTGGGGAAGAATGCCGTAGCGCCTCGCGCAGTCTCGCAAGTACTTCCAGATTTCCGGCTGCGGCGAGTATGTGCGCGTCCAATTGGGATTGAGCGCGAAGGAGAACGAGTACAGGTGCGAGGGAATGTCGCAGGCGCATCCAGGGTACGTATTATCGCGCCACGTTCCGCCAATATCTGCTGCCTTCTCGATCACCACAAAATCTTCCTGGCCTTGCTGCTTAAGCTTGATCGCCATCCCCAGTCCTGAGAATCCCGTTCCCAATATGGCTATACGAACATGTTGGAGCGGCATGTGATCATCAGCCGAGTCATCTGATATACCAGTAGCATGATGGCTATAAGAAGTGAGATGGCTTCCACTGGCTGCAAAATCCCAGAACATACTTGCTATCTCCGGTATTCTAGCTGGTTATACGGATGTTGATAAGCATTATACCATGAACGGCCCTGAGCTTGCGCGTGGATCCATGCCAACTGAGAAAAGCAGAACCTTGCGTGCCAGAAAACGGTCAATTGTAAGATGCCGAGCGGAGAGAGGAAACGACGCTTGACAGCCAGAAACGCCCTGTGATAAAGTGAACACATCTTTTCAAAAAGCAAATAGCAAGTATACCACAGCAAATATATCGATGAAGCAAGGGTGAAGCGCTGACAACTCCTCCAACAAATCTTCATTGTCAGCGTTCTTGCTCATCGTACGAATGTGTTTTCGCCCCATGTGGCGCACGGCGAGGAGAGAGAGCAACAAGAGAAGCTCTGCCATAGCCCATTCTTTTTGGGGCAAAAACCATTTCTTGTCCGTGAAGACCATTCGTAAACAGGTGTGCAGCGTATCTACCGCGCGAGAAAGCTGGGACTTGTTTGAAAAGATTCATGCTCCTCCTTCACATGTGGAGGAGGATAGAATTTTTTACAAAGGTAGAACACTTCCATGAACAAATCAGCTGGTCCTACAAACACGTCTGTAGGACGCACGTCTCTCGTGCTTCTCCTCGTTATCGCACTTTTGAATACGATAGGTATCACGATCATTGTCCCTATTGTTCCGTTTCTCACGCTACGGTACCTGGCTGATCCGAATAATCTCGCGGCTATTGTGGGATGGCTGTTCGCAGCCTATGGGATCTGCCAGTTGATCGCCGCGCCAGGTTTAGGCGTGCTTTCCGACCGTTTTGGGCGACGCCCCATGCTCTTCATCTGTCTACTTGGTTCCGTGTTTGGCTATCTTATCTTGGGCCTGGGCGGTGCGCTCTGGTTGCTCTTCCTCGGACGCATCATCGATGGCTTGACAGGCGGCAACATCAGTATCTTGTTTGGCTATGTCGCTGATATCACGGAACCAAAGGACCGTGGCAAGTACTTCGGCATGCTCGGTGCTGCGGCAGGGGTCGGTTCTCTCATTGGCCCTGCTGTTGGTGGACTGCTGGCAACGATCAACTACAGTGCCCCATTTCTTGCCGCCGCTGGCCTTCTCCTGCTTACCCTCGTCTGGGGGTATTTCTGGTTGCCAGAGAGTTTGGAGAAAGAACACCGCATCACCTCGATTGCTGTAAGCGAACTCAATCCCTTGAAACAACTGGTGTCCATGTTTCGTTGGGCAAACTTGCGCTGGTTACTGCTGGCCTGGTTCTTCTATGCTTTCCCAGTAGGCATGTTGCAAGCGACGCTTACGGTCTTGATGAAAGACAGCCTTGGCTTCAATGTCACGCAGGCCAGTCTCGTGATCACCTTACTCGGCGCGGTAGACATTCTCGTCCAGGGTGTACTGGTTAGCTGGTTGCTTTCCAGGCTGGGAAATATCCGGCTCGGTCTCATCGCTTTAGTGCTGGTCGGCATCAGCTATCTTGTACTCGGTTCCATCGCGTTTCTCGCCGCACCAATTCTCTTGCTTGCCGGTATTATCCTTTTCGCAGGGTCGGGGAGCCTTGTTGAAAATGCTCTGCGAGGTCTCATTTCTGAAACGGTTGGACGGCGCGAACAAGGTCGTGTGAGTGGAACGACGCAATCGTTGCAATCGCTTGGATGGATTGTCGGACCCCTTCTTGGCGGTTTCATCTATACCGCCTGGGGGCATTTTCAAGTCTATGCCTCAGCTTCGTTCATTATTGTCCTCGCCATTGTGTGTGTATGGATCGCTCTTCCTCTTGTTCAGAGGCACCAGGCGAAAAAGCAAACGCCTGGTGCCTCTGAACAAGAGGCCGCATTGCTCCCGAATGAAGAGAACTGAAAAAATTTTCCTTTACAATAGTGCTAGGAAACCTGCAAATCAAATCCCCTTTTGCGCAGCTCCTCCACAAACCTTGACCCGGGAATCGCAAGTTCGACGGGAACTGCGCCACGTGGTGTCTGGCCACGAACCACAAAACCCGCCATAATTGCGGCATGCCAGCCCGTTGTCCGTTCCATAGCCGTGAAGCCTGTCGATTCGTCATAGTAATCGAGCAGATCAATAACTATCTCCTTTTCCTGCCCATTCTTGAGACCACGTGCAAGCACGCGCACTATGACCATATCACGGTCGTCTGGGCGAGCAAGAAGCTGGGATTCCAGAAGCGCATGAAGCACGTGTCTTGGCACAACAGGCACACCATCCACCATCACCGGATCGAGTCCGATCAGACCAGCGTCATTGAAGGTCTTCCACTGAGCATAGTGTCCGGGCCAGCGCAGGGTTTTGTTTTGCAGTGTGCGCAGTTTTCCGGCATAGGTCCAGGGCATCGTACTCGTACCCCCGGCAGTGGTGAAAGCCTCGAGCTGACCGATGGGCGCAGGAAAGTCGAGCAGTTCGTACTCTTCAAAGCAGGGCATTTCAATCTGCTTGCCATCTCTCAAGAAGAGCGTTGTACCAAAGTACTCGTTGGTAAGTCCTTCGATATTGAAAGTCAGGATATAGTTCCAGGGCGGGCGGGGATGCTGCGGAATGCCCCCATCGTACATGATGATATCACGCGGCTCATCAAAAAGCGTCATCGCGTAGGCACAGAGCGATGTGCCTAATCCGGGAACCTGCCCGCAATCAGGAATCAGTGTGATGCCGGCAGATCTGGCTTCGGCGTCGAGCGCCAGTTGCTGTCTCACCTGAGCGGTATTGCCACCAAAATCGCACATGCTGGCACGAGCGCGAATAGCAGCCTGAGCCAGATTCAGGTTATAGAAATAAGGCACTCCCGAAATGAACGCTTCAATTCCAGCATCCCTTAATAAGCGCACAACCGCATCCTCATCCCTCACCTCTACCTGCATGGGAGCAGCTATCTGCTTACCCACCAGCTGATTCACGCGAGTGGAGGCACGTTGGGCCTGCGCAAGAGATTGATCTGCCAGCAATATCTCTCCGGCATCTCCAAAACGAGCAAGGTCGTAAGCGGCAGCCGTGCCCTGCCGGCCTGACCCTATAATAGCGTAGCGATAACCCATGATTTCTTATGCTCCCATTCTGGCTTACAAATCGCGGTCTTAGAAGGCTCTATATCTTATTATAGCCTGTTGTCTCATCAAGAAGGCAGCTTTTCGGGTTTTCTATATATTTCATGGCTATATGAAATGATTGAATTTATAAATCTCTGTCTTAAGATTAAGAATTTGTAACAGATTTTTTCAATATTACGTGATCTAAATAGTTAACCTTTTGGAGATGTAGGCTCCTGAGAAAGTGGTCTACTATCCAAGCAAACTCCCGTTGGACATGTTTTTTAGCAGGTGACGAATCACAAGGAGGTTCGATCATGAGACGTTTATTTCTACGCTTTGCCCACGGGATAGCCATATCCCTGCTGGTAGCAACCACATTGTTATTCTTTTCAACATCCAGTGTAGGAGCAGCGGGCTTCGCATTCAGTACGTTTGAGTTGAGCAGTACACCGGGAGTAGTTTGCCCGCAGAAAAAAGGCACCAGTTGTACCAATACCGCGGCTGAACCTGCCATCCGCGCCGACAAGACCGGGCATTTCTATGCCTCATCAGAGAACGGGCTGGGCGCAGGTACGGATGCCTGGAGAGGATCCAATAACGGGTTGCACTACACGGCCCTCCAGTCTCCCGATTCTGTCTCCAACAACAATGGTAACGGCTTTGCTCCAGGTGGTGGCGATACTGACCTGGCAGTGGCACCGGCCAAGAACTCGCAAGGAAACTACAACGTCTACGTTGCCAGTCTCAACCTTGCCAATGTTGACGTGAGTACCAGCACCGATAAAGGTCAGACATGGAGCCTTAATCCGACCAGCGCTACCATTCCGGGTGATGATCGCGAATGGATTGCCGCCGACCAGGCCTCCAAGGTCTGCATCTCGTACCACGATGTAGCGACCTTCAATATCGATGTGGACTGTAGCTTCGATGCAGGAAAGACATTCACCCAGCTAGGCGAAGCATTTGACACCAACCATGTATGGCTTGCACAAAACAACGAGATCGGGAATCTGGTCATTGATCCAACGAACCACTACATCTATCAGACCTTTAGCGGTATTGCTAACGCTAACGAAGTTACCTGCTCGCAACAGGGAACCTGCGGATATCACGTGGTCTGGGTCGCTGTCTCGACAGATGGTGGTAAGACGTTCACAGACAACATGGTGTATAACAACCCCGATATCACCGTCAGCTATGGACACCAGTTCGTGAACCTGAGCATTGACAAGGCAGGCAACCTCTATTCCGTGTACTGCGACAACCACAACATCTACTACAGTTATTCGACCGACCACGGCACTACCTGGTCCGCACCGGTTCAGGTCAATAGCGATCCATCCGCGACGGCAATCTTTCCCTGGAGCGTTGCGAACAATGCCGGGCACCTCGATATCGTGTGGTATGGCACCTCATATTATGATGGGATCAATCCGCCCGATAACTATCCGATGAGCGCCGCCTGGTATGTCTTCTTCGCCCAGAATCTTAGCGCGACTACACCCGGCAGTGGTTTTACGCAGGTTCAGGCCACGCCAATTGTCCATTACGGAGGTGTTTGCGAAAGCGGCATTTCTTGCACAGGTAATCGCGACCTCTATGACGATTTTGGAGTAGCTGCCAATCCGAAAACAGGGATGGCCTCCATCGTTTACAGCGATGACCAGTACATTAACGATCAGAAAGATCCGCCCTCGTCTGGATGTACTCAGAGTACAAGTAACACTGCATCTTGTGACCATACATCCATTGCTGCCCAGACTTCTGGCCCGGGCATCTAAGGATTTTATCAAAGCACAGGACGGCTTTCTGTCAATCTCATTGCCCATAAATTGACAGGAAGTCTTCCTCGCTAATTGGAAGAGGGCGGCTCAGACTTCAATATATTTGCCTGAGCCGCCCTCTATTGCAACCTGATAAAAACGCTACTCCTCTTTTACTTCTTCGACCTGGGCTGTTTTATCCTGAGCAACGTGTTCCGAAGCTATAGGCAAGGGAGTGTGCATATCTGTATTCATCGCGCTCTGTATCTGAGCCTGATTACTGGGATGGGCGCGTTCTAAGGGAAGATGCTGGTGATGATACAGCCGGTTTGAGAGCAAGGCATTGTTCGCCGTCATTGCCACCTGCATTGATTCAATAATACGCTCAAGATGTTCAATACCGTGCAGGACCTCCTGAATGTTCGTCATGCTGCCGTTGTACGATTGAGGACGGGACTGGCTGTGCAAAAACTCGTCACGCAGGTTATGCAGGCGCACCGAGAGATATTGTTCCAGGTTCTTAACCGTTCGCTGCACCGAATCGCTGAGAATCGCGAAGCGCTCATCAAGAGCTTTGCCGATCACATCCATCAAATCTTCCCAGGGGAGATCAGTCTGGACCTCAATGGCCTCCAACTGCGGCTGTGACGCCCCTGCCGGCAGTTCTGATTCGTCGAGCGATTGCACCGATAACTGCTGGACAAGCAACTGCTCAATCCCAAGCAGTTGGGCCGCCAGCATGCGATCCACGCTGTTTTCAAATTGCTGCTCTCTCTGTTCCGCATCCTGGCTAATGATCTCGGCAAGCGATCTTTGCTGCGTTCTGAATTTTTCATTCAGGACCGCATCTACGACATTCTGGTATTCAGATACCTTCTGCGCCAGTTTACGTATCGTGTCTTGCTGGACGGCAAGAATGCGCTGCTCAATATCGTGGCGAAATTCATCAACACGCTCATCTATAATACGTTCCGTCTCTCTCAGCTGTGCCGCCAATCTCTGCTCGAGAATATCATGGAAGGACTGTAGTTCATCTTCGGTGAATGACATGGAAATGCTCCTTGCTCTGTCGCCTCACAGTGCTGTATTATGAACAAGTATAGAGTCGCTTTAATGAACGTGTCAATGCATCAGATATTTCACGCCCAACATGGCTATTGGAGGATGATTATGCCGCGTGCCATCGACTTTCACGTGCATCTGCCCACGACAGAGTTCATGCAGATCACGCTTGGCCCCTACGCTCAGGCCGCCGAACGATATTTTCGTACCGAAGTAAAACTCAAAGATATTGAGCAATTGGCCGCCGATTATGCTGAAGTGGATATGATCGGTGTCCTGCTGGCCTGGGATGCTGAGACCGCGACAGGATTGCCACCCCTGGGCAATGATTATGTCGCGAAAATTGTGCAGCGCTATCCACAGCAATTCATCGGCTTTGCCAGCGTCGACCCACACAAGGGCAAGGCAGCTGTCAAGGAAATGGAGCGCGCTATTCAAGAGCTAGGATTGGCAGGCGCTAAATTCCATCCAGGGGTTCAGGCATTTTATCCCAATGATCCCACTTTCTACCCACTGATGGAAAAGATTCAAGAACTGGGAGTACCCGCGCTTTTCCATACCGGCACAAATGGCCTGGGAGCAGGCACACCCGGTGGCATGGGCATCAAGCTGGATTACACGCGGCCAATTTACCTGGATTCCCTGGCCGCCGATTTTCCCGGCCTGACTATTATTGGCGCTCATCCTTCCTGGCCCTGGCACGAGGAAATGCTGGCCGCTATGCAGCACAAAACCAATATTTACAACGACCTGTCCGGCTGGTCGCCCAAATACATCCCCGAAACGCTATTGCGCGAGGCGGCCACTCGTTTGCAAGATCGCTTCCTGTTCGGCTCGGATTATCCATTTATTACGCCGCAGCGGTGGTTGAAGGACTTCGAGGCGGTGAAGATCGAGTTCAAGCCGGAGGTGCGGGAG
Organism: Ktedonobacteraceae bacterium; assembly: GCA_035653615.1. NCBI lineage: Bacteria > Bacillati > Chloroflexota > Ktedonobacteria > Ktedonobacterales > Ktedonobacteraceae > Ktedonobacteraceae bacterium. The sequence goes on from DASRBN010000042.1 coordinate 190,783, forward strand.
AAACTGTTCTGGAGGAATGGGCAAAAGTTGCTGGCGCATACGGCCGTTGGGCAGATGCATTTCGCCTGGTAATATAGTTGGAATATAGCCCTCCTTCGTTCGGTCCTCAGGCGCTCTTGCTTGCTACCGCTCTTCTTGTCGCAATCCATCAAACAATACGCCGCTCATCAATAGCCAGGCGGGATGAACGAGGACACACCCTGCTCACTTAACTTGACCAGGGTGTGTCCTCGCGAACTTACTTATCTTTGTACTGGCCGTTGCCGCGCATACATGATATCGATTTCGCCATCGTGCCATTCTGGTTCGCCTTCGAGCAGCGGCAGCCACCGGCTAAAGCGAGCATCCTGCTCAGGCCTCTGTGCGTTCGCCCAATATGCCTCTTTGCTCTCGAATACCGCAGCCAGAAAGAAGTCGTTCGGATCTGCATCCGTGCGATAGACGTAGCTTGCCACGAACCCCGCTACCTGTCCGCTTTCAAACGGATACGCCTGCTCTTGAAGGAGCTGCCTGAACTGGTCTTCCCTCCCTGGTTTGATGCGCAAACGCGCGATCGTTCCGTACATGTTCGTCTCCTTTTATAAGCTCCGGTACCAACTACAACGTGACCTCGTAGAGGCTATTGAAAGGATTTTCCATCGGCACTCGCTGCACCTTGCTGAAACCCGCTTCTAAGCACAATGCTCGTACTTTTGACTCTGGCATCCCCATCGTCCCCAGACCTTCTCCGTGCTCAGCCAGTGATGAGGTCATGCAGTAGAGGACGCTGAAGCCGTACAGGAAACTCCCCAGTGGTCCCGCATTCTGCTCCAGTGTTTCCGCCGCATTGATTTCGAGACACACATACCGGCCATCGGGTCGTAAGGCAGCACGAATCGACTTCAATAGCTCTCGTGGCTTTGCTGAATCGTGAATGACATCAAAGGTGGTAATGATGTCGTACTGTTCGGGAAGTCCCTGCGAAGCGTCCAATTGTTCGAATCGAACTCGCTCTGTCACGCCGGCCTGCTGCGCCAGTAGCCCGGCGCGCTCAATTGATGGGCCATACACGTCGTATCCTACGAAGTGGGAATTGGGATACGCCTGTGCAAGCTTCACGATAGCGCGCCCGCGACCACAGCCAATGTCGGCAAGTGTAGTCCCTCGTTCCAGTCTCGCATGCACTTCGGGCATTAATGGCATCCAGACGGGAATGAGTAAACTTTCGAACCAGGTATTAGTGAAGCGTTCCTGCCCGTCCCACGTGATCTCGTCGTAGGCCGCCTGGGGAACGCCGCCCCCATCCCGAAAGGCCTGGATGATGAGTTCAATTTGCCTTGCTAGCGCCGTGACCCACTGGTGGATGCCACCAAAGAACATGGGGCCGCTTTCCTGGACGAGGACCGGACTATGCACTGCTGGAAGCGCGAAACGTGAACTTGCCGGATCATGGGTGATATAGCCGGCACTCGTCATGGCACATAGCCATTCTCGGACATAGCGCTCATCGGTGTGGGTGCGCTGCGCCAATTCTGCGCTGGTCGCGGGGCCTTCAGCGAGATTTCTAAAAAGCCCCAGACGATCACCGATGCTTGCCATGATGGTCGTCGTCAAACCATTCGTGTCACTGAGTACCTTGCCGAGGAACGCCTCGGTCCTGGCCTGATCAGTTGTCGTATACGTTGTCATGTCTTTTCCCTCCATCATTTTTGAGATGAATACATTGAGTAACTATTTTCCAACTCCTGTTCATTTCACAGCTTCTGTTGCCTGCCAATCGGTCTTCCCGGCCTGCGGGCCTCAGGCCTCGATCGGCGTTTGTGGCTGTGTACCCCACTGCGCCCACGATCCATCGTAGACACGGACATCGGGATAGCCCAGCAGATACCGCAGGACCGTCGCTGCCTCGCTAGCGCGGGCACCGATGGTACAATAGGTCACGATGCCGCGCGAAGCCGCCACACCTCGCTCCTGGAAGAGTTGCCGAAGCTCTGCCGCGCTCTTGAAGGCACCATCGGCGGTATGCAACAGATCGATGTGTAGATGGACAGCGCCAGGGATGTGACCGGGGCGACCGGCACCTGCCGTGGCACCTGATGGCCAGAAGCGCTCTCCAACGAATTCGGCCTGCGAACGCACATCGAGGATGAGAGGGTCTCCACTCCCCAGGGATGCTTGCAGCGCATCCAGCGACATGAGTTGGGTAACCTCGGCGTCAGACAGTGTGTAGGTGGACGGAACAGGTTCAGGATGAGTCGTCGTCCAGGGCAAACCGGCCTCGCGCCATTCTTGCCGCGTTCCATTCAGCACCAGTGCGCGCTCGTGCCCGTAGGCCTTCGCCAGCCAGAATCCCAGATAGGGGCCATAGCCATAAAAAACGATGATGGTATCGGGTGTAAAGCCGGACCGGCGCAGCAGCTCTTCAAACTCACTCCGCTTCAACGGACGGTAATCCTCCGCATGATGGAGGTCGGTGTAGGCGTTCCAGAGAATGGCTCCCGGGATATGACCTTGCTCATATGCCGCCCGGCTGACATCCACCTCGACCACGCACACATCTGGGTCGTCGAGGTGCTCCGCAAGCCAGGTCGGTTGCGCAAACACACCCGCAAGCGCCGCACCGTCGGCCAGCATAGAAAGGGTATCTGTCAACGTGTTTCTCCTTGCATCAACTTCTATAAACAGTATCGGTTGGTAGACGGGAGGAATCCTTCTTGATTCCGCTCGTTGACAGTAGTGTACTTAGAAAGCGCGCACATTCCATCGGGGAAAACACAGAGGTTTTTGGATGAACTGCCCGGAGACTGAAGGAGAAGACCTCAGAGAAAAGGTCTTACTGGGAGGTATGAAAAGAGGCATATCACTCTTGCTTCTGCGTGATTTCACCCAGTTTTGTTCATCGTGTTTGTTTGACAAGCCCTACTTCAACGGCCCACACCGCAATTTGGGCCCGGGAGGAAAAGGCGAGCTTAGATAAGATGGCGCCGACATGGGTCTCGACAGTGCGGTAGCTAACGACCAGCTGTTCGGCTATCTCACGATTCGATTTTCCTTTCGCAATCAGCGTCGCCACTTCGCGCTCGCGCTCGGTTAATCCTCCAAATGCTTGCTTGGCGGCACGGCGAGGCGAGGAGGTCACATGGGTGTGTGGCAGTAGAGCTCCAGCGGCCTGGAAGAACTGCTTCTGCATGTGTGCGTCTGGTATGTTCGCTGCAAGTTCCTCGATGATCGCACGGGCAGTCGAAAATACCTGTTCTGCTTCGGCCTCTCGTGATTGGGTTTGATAGAGCGTGCCGAGCGTCACGCAAATGCCCCACAGCAAGGGCCTGGCCCCCTGTGCCATCGTCATCTCTTTGGCGCTTCGCAGCGCCGTTTCTGCTTCTGCTGTCCGGTGGAGCGCGATCAGCGCCTTGCCACGTAATTTCGAGAGACGTGGAATGCCCCGTTGTTCAGAGATGTTTGCCGCGGACGCGCTCAATCGATCCGTGATCTGCAAGGCTAGTTCTGGATCGCTTCGGGCAAGCGCGAGTTCTGCATACGCACACCAGGCCATGCGCTGCCCCATTGTCTGAGCGGGAGCATCCCTACCGAACTCAGTATTGAGGAGGGCTTCTGCCTGGGCAAGCTCGCCGCGCAAAATCAGGGCTGACGCAAGGCTTCCGGCAGCGGTGTTGATCCAATGTTTTGAGCTAATCTCATGCGAGAGCCGCAGAGCTTGCTTCAGATGATGCTGGGCTATGAGCGGGGAAAGAAGATCGAGGTAGAGCGCTCCCATCGCCCAGTGTGCGGCGATCATCCACTGGCGATGTTCAAGTTCTTCTGCGATTAAGAGGCTCTGCTGTAAGGCATCCAACGCGCGGCGGTACTCACCTTGCGCGCTCAAACAGAGTCCCAACTGGTAAAGCGCATAGGCCTCGCCGGGACGCTGGCCGATGTCACGAGCGATCTTGAGCGCCATCTCAACGTCGGGCAGCAGCTCTGCGAGAATAGCCGCGCCTGCAACCATCGTATTGCTGATGGAAACGGCGCCGCGGAGTGTCAGCGAGGCCAGGCTGGAAGTGAGGCCAACCCTATCGTCCAGCTGGTGAAAGAGCGCGACCGCCTGTTCATAATACCTCGTGCCCTGCACCAGGTCGCCGCCCAGGTAACTCGCCATGCCCAGCAAATCAAGCGTCTCAGCAATGCCGTGTTGGTCGTTGAGTTGCTGGAAAATGGCCAGGGCCTCCTGGTGGCACCGGAGCGCCTCGAGCGGCTCTTCCACATTGAGATGCCAGTTCCCTACCCGGTTCAGACTGCGTGCGAGCATAGCTGGCTGGCCCATTGCCTGTGCGTGTTCATAGGCGCGCTGGAAAAATGCGCTTGTTTGGGTGTAGTCGCGTTCCGCCCACAGCGCGCCCAAATCAAGGAGGCTCTGCCACTCCACGACAGCATCCTGGGCAGTATGGGCAGCATTCAGGGCCTGCTCATAATCGCTACGCGCATGCTCAAAGTCGCCCAGTAGTTCATACGCCTGTCCGCGTGCCCGGTAGGTTGCCGGTGAGGGTAGAACCCCCAGGTGATGGGCGGCATCCAACGCCCGCGTAAAGTGTTCGATAGCCGCCCATAACGAATAGAGATGTTGTGCCTTTTCTCCTGCGCGATGAGTATAAAAGAGCGCCTTCTCCCACAGGCCGGCCTCGTAAAAATGGTAGGCCAGTTCCGCCACGTGGGTCTCGGCTGGCGCGTAGAGGCGCTCCATCGTTTCGGCAATCGTGCCGTGCAGCTTCTTGCGTTCGCGCACCAGCAGTTCTGCATACACAGCTTCGCGCGTCAACGCATGACGAAAGGCAAACCGCTCCTCTGATTCTTCGACGACCAGCTGAGCCGACATGAGCTCTTTCATGAGGGTGAGCAACTGCTGTTCATCGTGTTGCGTCAACTGCTGGAGGAGCGCAAAATCGAAGCGACGCCCGGCGACCGCTGCCAGGCGTAACACCTGCCTGGCGGAATCGCTCAACCCATGCGTACGCAGATGTAATGCATCGTGCAGGCTGCGCGGGATATGCAGCTCATTGAGCGGCCTGCGATTCCAGGTGCCATCTTCGTAAAAGATCTCTCCCGCTGTAACCAGTGATTTGAGTATCTCCTCGACGAAAAAAGGATTCCCTTCTGTGAGCGTATATAACCGGTCTGGAAGCTCTAACTGCCGTGAGTGGGGGAGCGCGAAGATGGCGCGCAGCATCGTGTCGAGATCACCGCGTGATAGGCCCACAAGCATCAACTCCTGGGCCAGCCGCTCACGATCAAACTGCGCCAACCAGTGGCTGAGAGTGGAACCAATCTCCTCACTGCGATAGGTCACCACGAGCAGTAATGGATGAGCGGCACAGCGCCTTGCCAGGTAATGGAGCCACTCCAGGCTGGTATTGTCACCCCAGTGTACATCCTCGATGACTAACAGGAGCGGTTGCTTGGCCGCCAATCCGGTGAACCAGCGTGTCAGTGCTTCAAAAAGGCGACGTTTCTCTTGTTCTGGTTCAAGCCGGGAAAGTGGAGACAGGGGAGCCGCATCGGGCAGTCGATGAACCAGATCAGGGATGAGTTGAGCGAACTCGCGCACAAATGGTCCTAACTCCCTGGCGACCTCAGTTTCGGTCTGGCCAGCAAAATGCGTTCTTAGCAGGTCGAGGAGAGGAGCATATGGGCAAGAAGTATCCCCTGGAAAGCAATTTCCCCGTAGAAATCTAAAGCCCTGTGCAAGAGCATAGTTTTTCGCCTCAGCCATCAGGCACGATTTACCAATCCCTGCCTCGCCACTGAGCAGCACGACACGTGAGTGCCCACCCGCGACCTCGTCTACAATGGAATGGAGGGTGGTAAGTTCGATCGCGCGACCGACAACGGTTGGACAAACCAAAGGCTTGTTCATCACCGGTAGCTCACTCATAACCTTAATCCTGGCAGTTGCAAAAACCGGGCGTTTTCCCTCACCTCAGCAGTTAAAAGTCTCTTACACTTGCACTCCCTGGTACTGCTAAGCTATCTTAGCGGCAGTATAACACATAATAAAGAAGATAGTAGCTCGTCATCAGTTAAGAAACGCTGCTTAATATACGCTGCCTCATAGAGTTGGTGCGCAAGTGGAAGCATTACTGCATACCATCGTCCTTGTGACCAACGTCGAGAGGTGAGGGCTAAAAAGAAGACATCAGTACAAAAGTACCCCGGTTTTCATGTGAAAAAACCGGAGTACTTTTTCTCTGCCATCCAATTCTTCTCAGTATATATACCGTGTCAATTCATTTCATTTTATATGATCTCATATCTTTTCATCCATCTTTGTCATCACGATGCATGTAATAGTTGTGCTTGCTCGTCTCTTTGCCCCTCAATATACTTGACTTAGTAATGGTTCTGATTGTCTCTCTATTTGAGGGGGAGGGATAATAAGCGTGAAAGAGAAACAAGGGATAAGCTCTTTAGCGCCCAACACTCAACGTGCCTTTTATGATATCTGGGTTGAATCTCGCGTGCGCAAAAACCGGCGAAAGTTTCAAATCGCTACTTTGCTGATGGTGATAGCAAGTATGCTGGTTATTTTCGCTTTTGTACTCACTGCCTGGAACCTGACCACCTCTGCTGCACCGCTTGATCGCACTCCGGTTCCTGCGGCGCAGGTTGCTACTCGAGTACAAAAGCCGACTCTCACTCCCACGCAACAGGCGACTCCCAGCCCACAGATAAGTCCGCAAATCGCTTCTCAGATTGATAGTCTGCTGGAGAATAAGGCTTCACAGCAGCAGTTCAGCGGCTCGGTACTGATCGCAATAAACGGCCAGGTACTGCTTAGCAAGGGTTACAGCATGGCCGATTGGAACAAGAATATACCCAACACTGCTCAGACAAGGTTTTACCTCGGCTCGGTCACCAAACAATTCACCGCCATGGGTATACTTATATTGCAAGAGCAAGGCAAGCTGAACGTCCATGACCCACTCTGCAAATACATCCAGCCCTGCCCTCCGCCCTGGCAGCCATTGACCATTCACGAACTATTGACACACACTTCCGGCATTCCGCAACTGGACGACTCCCAACTATCGGGCAGCTCTCCTCAAGCGTGGATGAACAGTTACGACAATGTGCCCCTGGAGTTCACACCGGGCACCCAATTCGATTATTGCAGCGTCTGCTTCCAGATTCTGGGCTACGTTATCCAGCAGGCTTCAGGCAAACCATACAGCGAGTTCATCGAGGAATCAATCCTTGACCCCTTGCAAATGAAACATACAGGCTTCGGCTCAGACTACTATTATTCACTGACCAATCATGCTACCGGATACGCTTCCTGGCAGGTTCCAGCCATGCAACTTGGTTGGGATGTTGATCCTCAGTGGTCATTCCTCTTTGGCTCAGGATTGATGCAAAGCACTGTTGGAGATCTCTATATCTGGGACCAGGCCCTCTACACACAAACACTGGTCTCCCGGCAAACACTGAACGAGGCTTTTACTGAATACGACGCTACTTCAGAGTTCGCGGGATCGGGCTATGGCTACGGCTGGTTTATTGCCAAATCGCCTGTAAGGGGTCACCGCCTGATCTGGCACGACGGGAGAATCGATGGCTTCAGAACCTACATCGGACGCTACGTCGATGACCATGTCACCATCATTTTCTTGAGCAATCTGGCATCACTGGATGAATTGGCGCTTGCACAGCAAATCCAGCAGATCGTCTTTGCCAATTATCATAAATGAGAAGAAAATACTGCTACCGATACTTTCCTTGCCACATCTATTAGGACATGCTAGAATAAGTACATATTCCACTGAATGGAACAAGTTGGCAGAGAGAAACAATATGGGATATATGCTGTGATGACTTTTCTTATTGAGGTAGAGGCAGTTTCTCAAGAGTACGATGCTCAAGCAAACAAACTTGCTCGTGAAATACTCTTTTTACCTATTGCCCATCTTCCGTCGCTTGCCGCAATCGTAGCTAACAAGACTCCCCTTACCACCCGCACCGCTCACCTCTACTACCTCACAGGCAACCTTTCCCTCATCGAAATTGACCGGCTCGCACAGCAGTTATTGATCGACCCGGTAGTGCAAAGGGCCACCATCCTTACTTCCTCAGTAAAGCCGACCACGCATCAGGAAGAGTACAAAGAGCAAATATCGGCTTATACCATCGATGTTTTTTTTCACCCAGGTGTCACCGATACATTGGCCGAGAGCGTAATGGATGGAGCCTCGCTGCTGGATATTCATGGCCTGGAACAGGTAGCAACAGGTAAGCGCTATATACTCGATGGACGTTTGAGCGAAGAGGATGTGCAGTTCATCACGGGAGCGCTGTTATATAACCCGGTGATCCAACGATATACCTTGTATCGTTCTGGGCAAGATGGTTTTCAAACCGGTGACCTGCAGGATGTACCTGCTGAAAGGTTACAAGCACAGGTAGAAGCTAGAAGTAATGCAAGCCGGTTCCATATGCTCGATATGACGGATGAAGAACTGCTCGAACTGAGCAAAGCAGGCATGCTCGCGCTTGACCTCGCTGAGATGCGAGCTATCCAGGCGTACTATCGAGAGCAGCGACGCGAACCAACGGATGTTGAGCTTGAAACCCTCGCTCAAACCTGGTCTGAACATTGTTCGCACAAGACCTTCAAGGCAATCATTGACTATCGCGAAGTGAATAGTGCCGGCACCATCCTGAAAGAAGAAACCATCGACGGCCTGCTCAAACAGTATATTATGTGTGCTACAGAGCAAATCAACCCACCCTGGCTGGTATCCGCATTCAGTGATAACGCCGGAATCATTCGTTTTACACAGTCTCACGATATTGCCTTCAAAGTCGAGACACATAATCATCCCTCGGCCATTGAGCCTTTCGGTGGCGCAAATACCGGCGTCGGAGGTGTGATTCGCGACGTATTGGGAGTTTCGGCCCGGCCCATCGCCTGTACAGATGTACTCTGCTTTGGACCTCCTGATACACCTATCGAGGATTTGCCTCATGGTATTCTCTCGCCTCACCGTATTGCCAGCGGCGTCGTCGATGGTATTCGCGACTATGGGAACAAGATGGGCATTCCTACGGTCAATGGCGCAGTACTTTATGATCGTGGCTACCTGTTCAATCCGCTGGTCTTCTGTGGATGTCTTGGTTTATTGCCACACGGGAGCCATCCACGCCGGGTACGGCCAGGTGATCTCATCGTCGTCCTCGGTGGGCGCACGGGTCGTGATGGTATTCACGGTGCGACATTTTCCTCCGGCGAAATGAGCAGCGAGATCAACGCCCGTGCCGGTAGCGCGGTACAGATTGGTGCGCCCATCACCGAGAAAAAAGTCACAGATGTGCTGATCCAGGCCAGAGACCGCCATCTCTATACAGCTATTACTGATTGTGGGGCCGGTGGATTCTCATCGGCAATCGGTGAAATGGGCGAAGAGACGGGAGCAAGGGTGGAACTGGCAAATGCCCCACTCAAGTATGCGGGACTGGCGCCCTGGGAAATCTGGCTCTCAGAGGCACAAGAACGCATGGTACTCGCCATCCCGCCCGATCATCTCGCCGACCTGCTGGAAATCTGTGCTATTGAAGAGGTAGAGGCCAGCGTAATCGGCAGCTTTACAGCCGATCAACGCCTGGTAGTCAGCTATCTCGGTGAAGTCGTTGCCGACCTTGATATGGCATTCCTGCACAAGGGCAGACCCGGGAGAAGGCTGGAGGCAACCTGGACAGGTAGGCAGGAAACGCCTGTTTCTGCCTCTAACCTTGCCGCGTTAAAAGAAAACAGCCTCTCCGTGAAAAATCACTCTGACATTCTCCTTGCGCTCTTACGTCATCCCAGCACCGGCTCGAAGGAAGCCATCATACGACGCTACGATCACGAGGTGCAGGGGGCAACAGTTCTCAAGCCACTGGTGGGCAAAGCCGGAAATGGACCCGGCGATGCCGCTGTACTCCAACCCATCCTTGATGAACCAACCGGGGCGGGAATCGTAATTTCTAGCGGCATCAACCCACTTTATGGCAGAATCGACCCTTACGCAATGGCAACCAATGCCATCGATGAAGCCTTGCGCAATCTCACGGCAGTTGGTGGAGACATAGAGCATGCAGCCATCCTCGATAACTTCTGCTGGGGCAACCCCACCGACCCTGCACAACTTGGAATGCTCGTGCGCGCCGCCAAGGGCTGCCACGATGCCGCAATCGGCTTTCGCGTGCCGTTTATCTCAGGCAAAGACAGCCTCAACAACGAGTATCGCGCCAACGGGCAGCGCCTGCCTGTGCTGCCCACGCTGCTCATCTCAGCAGTCGGCGTTATCGACGATGCGGTTCGCACTATTGATATGTCGCTCAAAGATTCTGGCAACCTGCTCTATCAAATAGGGATAACACACAACGAACTGGCAGGTTCCCATCTCGTGGAAGTTGTCAAAAGCACTACCTTTGAGCAATCGTTTCCTCAAACGAATGTCCCACAGGTTGATTTTCAAGCGGCTCGCACCCGGATGAAAGCCCTGGGCAATGCTATCCGCGCCGGCATGATTGTTTCGTGTCATGATCTTTCGGAGGGCGGACTTGCAGTCGCAGCGGCTGAGATGGCGCTTGCCGGTTTGCGTGGCCTGTATATCGATATTGGCAAAGTCCGGCATGATATTTCAATGCCAGAGGACTCCCTGGCTACATTGCTGCTTTTTAGCGAGAGCGCCTCACGTTTCCTGGTTGAGGTGGTACCTGAGCAACAGCATAGATTTGAGGAATATATGCGCTCGCAAGGTGTACGGAATTTCGCCTGTATTGGCGAGGTAACGAACTCAGACCGCTTCGTTGTGCAGTATGAGACACAAAAGCTGGTCGATCTACCTGTTGCGACTTTACAGAGTACGTGGAGTGGAGAGGAGGTGAAGCTATGACAAGGGCGCTCGTATTGCGCGCACCCGGCATCAATTGTGATCGCGAAACGGCACATGCATGTCGCCTGGTTGGCTTCGAGACTGAACTTGTACATATCAATCACCTGCTCAGGGCACCCGAACGTCTCTTAGCGTTTGACTTCCTTGTCATTCCAGGAGGCTTCTCCTATGGCGATGACCTTGGTGCTGGCACATTGCTGGCAAAAAATCTTACCGTTCATTTTGGCCAGCAACTGCACCAATTTATTGACGAAGGACGCCCCGTACTTGGCATCTGCAACGGTTTCCAGGTACTTGTTCGCGCCGGACTGCTCCCCGGTCAAATCGTCGATTCTCCCAACATTGCTGATACAAAGACTTCCACCCAGGTTTGCAGCCTCACTGATAATGCTTCAGCTCAATTTGAATGCCGCTGGATCAGGCTTGCCATACATCAAAGCTCCTGCATTTTCACACGTGATGAAGGACAGGTGATCGAATTGCCGGTGGCCCATGGCGAAGGCCGATTTGTTATGGTCAACTCCCAATCTTTGGCCCGGCTACGGTCAAACGGCCAGATTCCACTTGTCTATACAGAGCTAGAGTCTATGGCTATAAGAAATCGCGACGATATTGACCGGGCCATCCCTTACCCGAATAATCCTAATGGCTCCTCCGGCAATATCGCGGGCATCTGCAATGTGCGAGGCAATGTGCTTGGTTTGATGCCACATCCTGAACGATACGTCAACGCGCTCCAACATCCTCAGCACCGTGGGAGGGAGAATGGAGAGGGCGATGGCCTGCTCATCTTCAAAAATGCTTTCGAGTATGCCAGGCAGCAAGAGAGGATAGTGCTGTGATGCCACAGGAAATGGACAAATCTCTTAATACAGATAGCGTCTATGCTGCCAGCGGAGTTGACATCGCAGCCGCGGACCGCACCAGGAGGCTCATGCGTGATGCAGTCAAGGCCACGCAGGGCAATAGCGTGCTGGCAGGGATGGGAGCATTTGCCGGCATTCTTGACGCGAGCAGTATTCAGAACATGAAGCACCCGGCGCTTGTTGCTTCAACCGATGGTGCCGGCACCAAGACTTTACTGGCAGCACAGGCGGGCAGGTTCGATACCATCGGTTTTGACCTCGTGCATCATTCCGTGAATGACCTGCTGGCGCAGGGAGCTACGCCGCTCTTTTTCATGGACTACCTGGCGATGGGAAAACTTGATCCCGAACAGGCAGCGACAATTGTGCGCGGCGTCGCCCTGGCCTGCCAGGAGGTTGGCTGCACATTGCTCGGTGGCGAAACGGCCGAGATGCCCGATGTGTACCTGCCAGAAGCATTCGATCTTGCCGGAACGATTGTCGGCATTGTCGAGCGAGATGAGATTATTGACGGATCATCCATTGCTCCTGGCGACGTGCTGCTTGGCCTGCCATCGAACGGCTTGCACACTAATGGCTACTCGCTGGCACGACGTGTTTTCGCGCCATTTTCGCTCGAGACAGTTTTTCCTGAGCTGGGCGAGCCGCTGGTTGATGCTCTGCTACGTCCACATCGCTGCTACCTGCGCGAAATACAGGCACTGCGCGAGTTTTTAGAGAAAAAGACCACGAATCGCCCTGCGATGAAGGGTCTGGTACATATTACGGGAGGTGGGTTTGAGGGAAATATCAGCCGTATTTTGCCCGCCGGAACCCAGGCTGTAGTAGAAACAAGTTCATGGAGCGTTCCACCTCTCTTCCGGTTGATCGCCCAGCTGGGCCATGTTAGCCAGGAAGAGATGTACCGCACGCTGAACATGGGTATCGGCATGGTAATGGTCTTATCGCCTCAAGACGCTGAGGCAACATTGGGCTTTCTCCCTGAAGCGAGTACAATTGGTTTTATCAGGGAAGGCGAAGGAGTAGTCGTCGATTTTTCAGTTCTATAAGGAAAGGGCAACGTTGCTATGATTGAACAACCTGTTTTTGGTCCCCTGCTGGCAGAGGGCAAAACCAAATTGATTTACGCGTATCCTGATGATCCAAACCTGGCGTATATGGTCAGCAAAGATCAAATCACGGCAGGCGATGGGGCACGACGCAATGAACTGGTGGGGAAATCGCGCTGGAGTACGATTACGACCGCTAATGTCTTCCGCATCCTGAACAATGAGGGCATCGCGACCCATTTCGTCGAGCAAATCAACGACACAACGCTCCTCGTGCGCCGCTGCCGCATGCTACCGGTTGAGCAGGTCATGCGTCGCATTGCCACCGGTTCGTACCTCAAACGGCATCCCGAAGTGAGCGAGGGGACACGCTTTGATCCGGTGCTGGTAGAGACATTTCTCAAGGATGATGCGCGCCACGACCCTCAAATCTGGGAGCAGGACATCATTCAAATGGGCCTGGCAACGGCCACCGAAATTAGCTGGATGGCGGACCAGGGACGACGCGTTTTCGAGGTACTGGAAAAGGCCTGGGCCTCGATAGATGTGACCCTGGTTGACCTCAAAATTGAGTTTGGACGCGACGCAAACAATGATTTGCTGGTCGCCGATGTCATCGATAACGATAGCTGGCGGCTATGGCCGGGGGGTGATAAGTCGCGCATGCTCGACAAGCAGGTATATCGCAACCTGAAAGAAGTCACGCCCCAGGATTTGCAAGAGGTCGCGGATCGCTACGCCCTGGTAGCCGACCTGACCGGAAAAATCAAGGCGAGTTGAGAAACTCAAAAGGGTGCTGATGGAAGAAGCTGGTGGTTCACAAGGGGAGGGAGTAAATGGAACGGTTACATGACGCCTGTGGCATAGTAGGTATCTACCTGCAGGAACATGACGAGCACATCGATGTGCGGAACTATCTGGCATTAGCTCTCACATCTTTGCAGCATCGTGGTCAGGAGAGCGCGGGCATCGCCGTCTATGATGGAGACGGCAAGATAGCCACCAGGGTTGGCATGGGAAAAGTGCGCGAAGTCTTTGCCGATTCAGGGGCGGGACTACCCCCTACCTGCTGCGGAATCGGCCACGTGCGGTACTCTACTACCGGCTCAAGCTGTGTTGAGAACGCAGGCCCTTTTGTGGTAGGTGAAGGACATGTCCATCCAGGCGCGATTGCTGTTGCGCATAACGGCAATCTGGTAAACGGCGATAGGTTGCGCGCGCAATTTCCATCCGGCCTCCTCAATTCGACCACCGACAGCGAGGCTATTGCCCTGTTGTTGCTATTTTCTGAGGGTGGAACGCTGCGAGAACGCTTGATTGAGACGATTCCCTTGTTGCAGGGAGCCTATAGCCTGGTAATTCTCTCCGAGGACAAGCTCTTTGCCATGCGCGACCCCTGGGGTATGCGCCCTCTCTGCCTTGGACAAATAGGGAAGAACTGGATGGTCGCTTCCGAATCATGCGCGCTAGATCGCGTCGGAGCAGTGTTTGTAAGAGAAGTCGAGCCGGGAGAACTCATCACTATTGATCAAGACGGCCTGCATGCCGAGACCTTGCTCGCGGAACCCCGTCACGCGTTGTGCGTCTTCGAGTATATTTACTTTTCCGATGCAACCAGCAGCTTAAATAACAGGTATGTCTACGAGGTGCGCGAGCAACTGGGCCGGGAACTGGCGAGGGAACATCCCATCGATGCTGATCTTGTAGTGCCTGTGCCCGATTCTTCCATTCCAGCGGCGCTGGGCTATGCTGCCGCATCAAACATTCCCTACGGGCAGGCGATCATCAAAAATCGTTACGCAGATCGCACCTTCATCAAACCAGATCAGCGGCTGCGGCAACTAGAGGTGGATTTGAAATTCAACTTCGTCAAGTCGAAGATCGCCGGGGCGCGCTTAGTGATCGTCGACGACTCAATCGTGCGCGGCAATACGATGAAGCGACTGGTAGCGGCGCTGCGGCATCAAGGAGCGAAAGAAATTCACCTGCGTTCGAGCGCTCCACCATTGCGCCATCCCTGTTACTTCGGCATAGACATACCGCGTGAGGAGGAACTGATTGCCGCCGGTCGCAGCGTGCAGGAAATCGCGGATTATATCGGAGTGGATAGCCTGGGCTACCTGAGCCTGGAAGGTCTGGGAAAAGCCTTACGCGTGGTAAAAGATGATACCAACCTTGACGATGCTGCCGCCATTGCATCTCTGCATGCCGAGTGCTGCTATGGCTGTATGCATACTGCTGGCTGGCCGTTCGATCCTACAAAGCCACCGCTTCTAATGCCGGTACGAAACGAAAAATTGCTGAGGGTGTCATAATGCAAATACTGGTGATCGGCTCGGGCGCGCGCGAACATGCAATCGTCCGGAAACTGGCGCAGAGTCCTCGCGTCAACCAGATTTACGCCGCTCCTGGAAATCCTGGCATGATGGCACAGGCCGAATGCATTCCTCTAGGAGTGACACAATTCACGGAACTGGCGGATTTCGCGGAACGCAAGCACATCGACCTCACAATCGTCGGGCCAGAAGTGCCACTAGTAGAGGGTATCGCGGATTTTTTCCGCCGCCGAGGTTTGCGCATCTTCGGGCCAGGCGCCGCGGGTGCCGCACTCGAGGGCAGCAAAGCTTTCGCGAAGGAACTAATGACCACCGCCGGTATTCCAACTGCGCAGCATCGCACCTTTACCGATGCCACAGCAGCTAATGCATACCTGGAAGAGCATGGTGTTCCCGTGGTCGTCAAGGCCGATGGAAACGCTGCCGGCAAGGGAGCGATTGTTGCACTCGACATGGAAACGGCTCGTAACGCTATACAGCAAATGATGGTCGAACGTGTTTTCGGCGCGGCAGGAGATATTGTCGTGATCGAGGACTACCTGCAAGGCGATGAAATAGGCTCGACCGCTATCTGCAACGGCACCCATTATTTGCCTCTACCCCTCAGCCAGGATCACAAACGCGCCCTGGACAACGACCAGGGCCTGAATACCGGTGGCATGGGCGTCTATACCCCTCTGCCATTTGTGAATGCAGTGACCCAAACGCAGATACAGCAGCGCATTATATCGGCCACTCTACAGGCACTACAAGAGCGTGGCATCCACTTCTCAGGCGTTCTCTATTCAAACATCATGCTCACGCAACGCGGCCCCATGGTACTCGAACACAATACCCGTTTTGGCGACCCGGAAACGCAGGCTTTCATGATGCTGTTGCAAGACGATATAATGAAGCTCCTTGAATTCGCAGAAACGGCATTGCCTGCCACCTATCCAGAGATAGCCTGGCATAAGGGATACGCCGCCAGCCTGACATTGGCATCGCGAGGCTATCCAGGAAGGTACCCGATTGGCCTACCCATTACGGGCATCGAGGAGGCTAACCGCCTGGAACACGTGCAGGTCTTTCACGCCGGAACAGCCTTACGGGACGGACGCCTGGTAACGGCTGGAGGGCGCGTGCTGAGCGTTGCTGCTCGCGGTGAAACACTGCAAGAGGCCGCAGCAAGAGTGTACGAAGCGGCGGCGCGCATTTCATTCGAGGGTATGCATTATCGCCGCGATATTGCGCATCGTGGCTTGAAAGCAAAGGAATAGGAGTACAATACATGACAGCACAAGTAATTATTATCATGGGTAGTAAGGGCGATCTTTCTCAGGCCGAAGGCGTCGCCAAGACGCTCAAAGCCCTGGAGATCAGCTACGAGATGCGCGTGTGTTCGGCGCACAAAGCAACTACGCGCCTGCTAGAGATATTGTCCGAGTATGAATCCGCCGGTCCGCTTGTCTACATCACCATTGCAGGCCGCTCAAACGCGCTCTCGGCGGTGGTCGACGCCAATACACGCTTTCCGGTAATCGCCTGCCCACCCTATAGCGACCGCTTCGGCGGCATGGACATACTTTCATCGTTACGGCTGCCATCAGGCATTGCCTCACCAACGATTCTGGAACCCGAAGGGGCAGCGCTCCTTGCCGCCAAAATGCTCGCGCTGTCTGATCCTCTGCTGAGCCAGCGTATCGTCAACTACCAGCAGCAGTTTGCCGCGATTCTGGCGCAGGCCGATGAAGAGGCACGTTCTCATGGCTAACAACTATGAGAACGCCAGCCTGCATCTCGGCGTACTCATCTCGGGCAGTGGCAGCAACTTGCAGGCCCTTATTGATGCGATTGAAAGCAAGGAACTACAAAACGTTGCAATCGCATTAGTGGTGAGCAATAGAGCCGGTGCCCAGGGGCTACAACGCGCTCTCCGGCATAAGATACCCACAATCTACCTGCCCTGGAATGAGCCGCAGGAAAGTGAAGCAAAGCTCGTTGCTCTCCTGCGGTTGTTTCAGGTTGATCTGATCGTGCTGGCCGGCTGGATGCGCATCCTGAGCGCCGGCTTCCTCGCACAATTCCCGCGGCGCGTTATCAATCTGCACCCCGCGCTCTTGCCCGACGACGGCACAGGTTCGCACTATATTACGAGCGATGGGACAACCATCCCGGTCTTCCGTGGGTTACACGCCATCCGGCAGGCCCTGGAGAGCGGTGTGACAATCACAGGAAGCACGGTTCATTACGTGACGGCAGAGGTGGATGCCGGACCCGTCATATGCAGGGAAGAAGTAAAGATCGAGTCGGGCGATACAGAGGAATCGCTGCATGAGCGGATAAAGAGGGTTGAGCACCGGTTGATTGTGGAGGCGGTGAGGAGATTGAGGAGCGAATTCGCTTAGCGCGACCCTGGATAAGCCCTTGATATGGCTACCCTTTTCTCCAAACCAGCGAATAGCGCCACAACAAATGCCTTCTCACCCTCGCTCCCGGCAAAACCTTTTTACAAATCTGGCGCAACTGCGCAAGCGTGAGATAGGTATCATGCTTCCCATGTTCAGCCCAGGCTTGCCGCACTGCTTCCGACTCCCTGGTGCGCCCCGTTTTGAGGAATTTCAGCATATAATTATATGGTACGGCTATAAGAAATATGGACAAATCGAATAAACTGGCCTGATAGAGATCAAGTACAATCAGCTTTCCACCGGGGGCAAGCGCAGTTTTCAACTTACTGAGGATGTCTTCCATAGGCAAATGGTGCAGGGTCGCGATGGAGACGATGCAATCGAACTGTTCAGGGGCGAAATCCCATGAGAGTACATCGGCTACCTGGTAGTCGATGTTGGTGTATTGCTGCGAACGCTCCTTTGCCAGTCTAATCATCTGCGGTGAGAGATCCAGCGCCAGTACGTGCTCGGCCTTTTGCGCCAGGAGACGCGCGAATGCTCCGCTGCCACAACCTATTTCCATTGCATTCCTGCAAGGCGATGGAACCTGGCGCAAAAGGAAATCATGATAATGGTTATTGTGATTCCAACTCTCGTCCCCTACTAACGCGAGCCGGTCAAAATCAGCCTGTATAGTGGCCATATCAACATACTCTGTCATGGCTTTAGTATGCACAATGATTATTAGCGAAGGCAAGGAACGATAGCGAAAGTACTAAGAATTAACTTACCTAGTGCCGGAAGTGCCGCCTGCCCGTAAAAATCATGGCAATTGCATACCTGTTAGCCATACGAATCGCTTCATCGTCACGGATGGAACCACCTGGCTGGATAATTGCTGTCACTCCGGCCCTGGCAGCGGTCTCGACGCCATCGGGGAATGGGAAGTAGGCATCCGATGCCAGTACCGAGCCGCGCGCGCGGTCGGCGGCTTTTTCGACCGCCAGTTGTACGCTGGCAACACGGTTCATCTGGCCCGCTCCAACGCCCACTAATACCAGCTTATGCGCTAACACGATGGCATTCGATTTGACATGCCGCACTACTTTCCAGGCAAAGAGCAGGTCCGTCAACTCTTCCAGATTTGGTTCGCGCTCGCTGACGACCTTGTATGTCAGTTCCGGCTCCCCCACGGCATCAGGCGTTTGCAAAAGCAGACCCCCACTGACACTACGAATATCGAAGCGCCCGGACTGGAGCAACCCGGTATTGATGCTGGGTGGATCGATGGGAGTATGTGTCGCCAGCAATCGCAGATTCTTCTTCTTACGCAATATCTCAAGCGCCTCAGGTGTATAGCCCGGGGCAATGATTGCTTCATAGAACAACTGGCTGATCTCGTGCGCCGTGGCTTCATCAATGGAACGATTTGAACCAATGATGCCACCATACGCTGAAATAGGATCGCCCATATGGGCTTTTTTGTAGGCCTCCACAAGCACATCGCCGCAGGCTAATCCACAAGGGTTCGTATGCTTGATGATGGCGATTGTCGGAGCGGTGAAACTACCGGCAGCTCCCATTGCCGCATCGAGGTCAATCAGATTGTTAAAGGAAAGCTCCTTTCCATGTAATACCTCCGCACTCGCGATAGTAGGCGTTTTAAGGGAGAAATTGGGCATCGCCCAACGATAGAAAGCCGCCTGCTGGTGTGGATTTTCGCCGTAGCGCAAGGACTGCACCAGGTGCAGGGGCAGCGTCAGGTCTTCAGGGAATAGTCCTTCGGACTGCACGCGAAGATGTTCAGCAATGGCGGTGTCATAGCTGGCTGTATGCTGAAATGCAACAGCGGCAAGATGGCGGCGTGTCTCAAAACTTACCTGTCCAAGCATATGCCACTCCCGCATTACAGGAGCGTAATCTTCGGGCCGCACCAGCACAATCACGTCCTGGAAATTCTTGGCCGCGGCGCGGATCAACGAGACACCGCCGATATCAATCTGTTCTTGCGCTTCACCGAGTGTTACGCCTGGACGGGCAATGGTTTCGGCAAAAGGATAGAGATTGACCACTACTATATCAATGGGGGCTATCTGGTATTCCTGTAACTCAGCAAAATGCGCCGGATCATCGCGGCGCGCGAGAATACCTCCAAAAATCGCGGGGTGCAGCGTCTTGACCCTTCCACCGAGTATTTCGGCAAAGCCGGTCAGTTCGCTGACTGCATGTACAGGAATCCTTTCCTCCTGCAATACACTGGCGGTTCCTCCGGTCGCGAAAATATCTATCTGATGAGCCTGTAGCTCCTGTGCTAATTCACTGAGACCTTCACGGTTGGCAACACTGATAATTGCTCGCATGTATTCCTCTTTCTACCCGGCAGGCAAGATGCACAAACCTGTTCTTTTCAATAGGCAATAACGCCTTTCCCACTCATTATAAGACATGTGAGAATAGTGCCATATGTGCTATACTCCCATTGTGACTTTATTCTCTTCAATTGACCAATGAATGATTTGTTCCTCAAGGAGGCCAGCATGCTTTTTCATCCTGATGCCCCTGGTGATTGGGGCCAGATGCAGGGATCATCCACTATCAAAGTAACCACAGAAGAGCTATCTACCTCTGATGGGTGCAAACTTTTCTTACGCAATTGGGATAGCGGGAGTAGCGAGATACTGCTGATTTTGCACGGTCTGGGAGCACACAGCGGCTGGTTTATCGATATGGGCAATTCCCTGGCTTCACATGGTCTGACCGTTTATGCTATGGATCACCGCGGATTCGGTCGCTCTGGAGGTCTGGCAGGGCATATCGATAACTACCACATGTTCCTGGCGGATATCGCGTTCATTGTTGCCCAGATACGCAAACGCCATCCAGGAGCCAAACTTTACATACTCGGTCATAGTATGGGCGGTATCTTCGCCACCTATTTTGCCGCACAACATCAGGATATGCTCAATGGTGTGCTTTTCCTTAATCCCTGGGTAGCTGATACCTCAAAGGTTTCCATACTGACGACGCTAGGAATTTTGCTGGGCGGCTTATTTAAGTCTAAACATTACTGGCAGGTGGCTTTCGGCACCGACAAGATGACGACTAACCCTGAAGCTGTAAAGATGTTGAATGCGGATACCTTCTGGCGGTTAAAAGAAACATCCTCGTTTTTCTTTCAGATATTTCTCATGCGCTCAGGCATACTCGCCAAAGCAAAGCAGATAGCTATTCCCGCGCTCGTCATACAAGCCGAGAATGATAAATCGGTCGTCCCCGAAGCATCACACAAGCTTTACGAGACAATAGCCAGCAAGGACAAGGCATGGATAGCATTGCCCCACTACGAGCACGACAGCGAGTTCGAACCAGACCGTTCACTGCTGGATAATACGATTGCTAGCTGGATCAAAGAACATGCGGCTCCTGGCACTAAAGCAACATCATAAGCCAGGAGCTGAAATGCTGGCTTATTACAGTATCTTCTGCAACCTCAGCAGATCATCCATATTACCTGTGACCTTGAGCTTGCGAGTGATATAGGCCTGGATGGGATTGACCTTGCGGTCCATAATACCGGCCAGCAAATCACTGTTGCTGATCACTTTGACATCCGGTTGAGGAAGTGTCTCCTCGGACAGCGTGGCAGTCCCATTTTCGGCGATGTTCAGGACAAAGTTGCGTTGCAAATCGGGAAAGATGAACTGCAAGGTTTTGGCAAAGCCTTGGAACGAGGCCTGAATATCAGGCTGGTCAAACCGGGCGCGGATTCGCTCTAAATACGGCACAATATCAGTCATGCTATACTCCTATTCTGGATTGATGAAACGCGGAAGGTAGGCTCTCTGGGTAGAAGCCATCTCATCGAACATTTGCCGGATTTCTGGCAGCGAGCAGACCGCCGCGGTAAGCGGATCAAGCATCAAAGCATGCACTGCTGCCTCGCGGTCTTCATTGAGCAAGGATTGCACCAGCAGGTCATGTATCATCATATGCGCGCTATCTAACGCGGCAAGCTGTGTAGGCAGCCTTCCAAAGTGAACAGGTTGGATGCCATTGCGATCAATCAGGCAGGCCACTTCCACACAACCATCGTGCGGCAGATTCTCGATCAATCCGGCATTATAGACGTTGCCGTAAATCGCCTGGGGCCGGTTCAAAGCATGCCCCTCAATGATGTATGAGCCATAGTCCAGGCCGCGTTCAGTGTAAAATGCGCGTTCTCCCCGGCGCTCGCGTTCGAGGTAGTCATGCAGCCGCTCATCGTGTTCAATACGCTCGCGCGGCCACCTTATCGCGCGCTCTCCACCGGCGATATCATGGTTCATACGAACATAGGGCTCGAGCACATCCCGGCGTTTGCGGAAATAAGGCAGGTACTCGGAAATATGCCCGCTCTGCTCGGTCGTAAATGCCCCAAACTGGCGCAACATATCGAAGCGAATGGGGTCGAGTTTGTAAATTTCTGGGTCTTCAGCTGCACGCAGCACACGTGGATAGAGGTCTTCTCCATCCATTTCCAAGGTCACAAACCAGGATAAATGGTTGATTCCGGCGCAGCGGAAGCGCATGCGCTCATATGGTACATCCGCGTATTCGGAAAGCTCATAGGATGTGAGCAGAATGGAATGACAGAGGCCGATTACCTGCAGGGATGTAGCGCGCAGGGCAGTCAGCACGATAGAGGATAGAGGATTGGTATAATTAATCACCAGGGCGCGCGGGCAGAGTTCCTCGATATCGCGGCAAATAGCAAGCCAGGACGGGGCGGTACGTAAATATTTAAAGATTCCGCCCGGCCCGATAGTATCGGCGATACATTGATTCACGCCGTATTTCAGGGGAATGGCAAAATCGTCGTGGATGGTCGCCAGACCACCAACTTCAATGGCATTAATTACATAATCGCACCCTGGAAGCACGCTTCGCCGGTCGGTCGTTGCCTGCACTGTCCAGGATTTTCCCGTGAGTTTGATCAGTACTTCGGCCACTTCGTGGGTCAGTTCGAGGCGTTGGCTATCCAGGTCTACCAGGGCAAACGTACCCTCGTCCAGTCCTTCGATTGCCAGGATATCGGTAATCACTTCTTGCGCGAATGTGGCGCTTCCGGCACCAATGAGAGCCACTTTTACCATGCGGTTTCTCCAATGTAAAGTCTGAGGTACAATCGCTCTTCATTATAAAACATTATGATTTCTTATTAGCCGCATAATTCAATGGATTCTTGTTCTGTTCCGCCGACAGCACGATTTGCTGGATCCTTTTCGAGCGCGTCTCGGGCCGTTTAGCGCTTTCAACCCACCAGAGGAGTTGCTTTTTGGTTGAGTTACTGAAAGCCTCAAAGTTGGCATTTGCAACGTTGTTGGCCACTAATGCTTCTCTCAAATCTTCCGGCATCGTCAATGCTTCGATTGCGTCGTACACATTCCACATGCCATTCTTTTTGGCAATCTCGATTGCTTTAAGCCCTGCCGCTGTCATCAAACCTTGCTGGATAAGTTTCTCTACGCGCTGTTTGTTTGATTTAGACCATGGGCTTTTCGGCTTTCTGGGAGAAAAGAGTTGCATGTAACGCTCGTCATCCAGCGTATTTGGGCGGCTGTCGATCCAGCCAAAGCAAAGCGCCTCTTCCACGGCTTCGTCATAAGAGACGCGCGGTTGATTGCTGTTCTGCTTGTAATAAATGAGCCAGACGCCTTTTGCAGTCGCAGCGTTTTGCTCCAACCACGCTCGCCACTCCTGGCGGTCCCTTGCATAAAAACGTTCTAACTGGTCGTTGGTAGAATCAGGCATACAGATGGTTCTCCTGAAAAATTCATCTCATAGAACGGAAAAGTGTGAACCCAGGCACCTGCTATTCAGGTCAGGCTTATGGGTTCACACTATGGTAGCTCTCAGTTCCCGTTGTTTTCTCAGAAGTGAGACTGCATAGCTGCCGTTCCTGTAAAATCAGGATACAATGGCTTGACATCATTCGGCTGGGTTGGATCGACCTGAAAGATGACCGAATCGCGAGTTGGCACACGCTGATCAGGCGAATCTCCATAGGTGGCATTGGGATACAACCCTTGCAGATCGACAGTATGCAGGGAAATGAAGGCATTGTACAGGCCATCACGTGTCAGATCATTTTTCGCCATAGCCGCCTTCAGAATGGCATAGGTGATCTCGGACTCGGTATAGCCAAACTCGAAGTAGCCATCGGGCTTTTGATCCGGGGCGTACTTTTGCACATCCTGCAACATCTGTGCCATGCCTTTCACGCTCGTATCACCCCAGGTAGCTCCCTGGCCAACTACCCAGACTTTGGTGAGCAACGGCACCAGGGCAGGAACGCCGAGTAGCGCATTCGCCCAGGCCGGGCTCTGGAGAATAAACTGGGGGAAGTAGTTCAGCTTAGCAGCTGTGCCGATGATACTGGCCGTGACGGTTGGAATCGTGGTGAGGAAGACGTACTTCGCTCCTTTCGATTTCATTAAAGAGACCTGCGCAGTAAAGTCCGTGTCGGTGGCCGCGTAACTGGCCTCAGCCACGTCGTTCATATGATAAACTGAAACCGCCTCCTTGTAGCCCGTCAATCCATCCTGACCATACTCATCATTCTGATAAATGATGCCGGTTGCTGGATTTTGTACACCCAGTTTGTTTACGACATAATCGAAGGCATTTTCGACCTGCAAGCGGTAGGGAGTGCCGACCAGGATCAGGTACTTCTCACGCGCAAGAGCGGAAGAAAGTGTTGCCGCCGAAACCAGCATATGATCTGCGTCTGCCAGATCTTTGATGGCGAACGTTGTAGGCGTTCCCAGGCTGTCAGCGATCATCAGCACCTGATTGTGGATCTGCTCGTATTTCTGCACCTCTATCTGCGGATTATACTGCGTATCCTCCTCAAGAAATTTGACCTTGAAGCCGTTAATGCCACCATTATCATTGACATGGTCGAAGAACACCTCCACGCCCCTGGCAAGTGGAACGCCAATCGGAGCGGCCACCGGGCCGGAGTAAGGGGAGAGTATGCCCAGCGTAATGGTCTTATGGGCCACATCGACACCAGGGCCTACTTTGAGCGTACTTCCACTACCACTACTGCCGTTACTTGAGCTGTTACTGGCGCACGCGGAAAATACCATCATGCAGATGGCAAGCAGACCCGCGCTCGCATAGAGCGTCTTTCTGATAAACATGTGTTACACCTCTTCATCGAAAATTTCTGCTACGACGGTTGAGAATGTAAAAAGCGCTCCATTCGACAAATTAATTCTATCTGATCTACCGCGCACAAATGGCTACGCGCTTTCGCCTTTTGTGATCGTCGAGCCATCAGGATCAACCTGGGACTCCGCGCTCGTCGGCAGATCAGTTATCTCAGCTGGTTCACCTCCTTCATCTCTACGTGTATTGAACCTGCGATTCAACCCCTGGATGCGGCGCGCAAGTCCAATCACGCCTCCCGGTTCGAAAAGCAGGAAGACGATAGTCAACAGACCATATATGAAGGCATTGAGATCGCCACTGCTGATCATACCCGAACCGCTTGCGACAGGCAGCAGGTTGAAATGATCGATGATCAGAGGCAATCCGAACACGAATGCTGCGCCAAGAATTGATCCCCATACACTGGCGACTCCGCCAATAATGATGGCCGCGACAAACTGGATCGAAAGCGCCAGGCTCCAGTAATCGGGGATAATATACTGGCTGTACGAGGCAAATAGCGCTCCGGCGATTCCCGCTATAAAAGAGGACAAAATGAACGAACCCATCTTGGCCTCAAACAGGTTGACGCCCATGATGCTGGCGCCAATTTCATTGTCACGTACAGCCTGGAAGGCCCGTCCCGCGCGAGTGCGCACAACATTATAGACAAAGACGGCCACCAGCACTAACACGATCAGTATCAAGAGGAAATATTGTTGGCCGGAAGTAAGCGCAATACCGAAATACGAGTTTTGCTGGCTGAAAACAGCGTCGCCAATCGCGGGCACCGGAAACGTTCGACCCTGGGGGCCACCCGTGACACTGCGAACATTGAAAAACAGATATTGCCCGATGAAGATCAATGCAAGTGTGACGATGCCCAGGTAAAAGCCTTTCAGTCGCAGCGCCGTCGGACCGATCAATGCGCCGGCTAGGGCCGCCACGATACCCGCCGCCGGAAGCCAGATGATGAACGGCAATCCCAGGCCGAGCGGATCAAACGAGGACGTTGGTATGTTGCCTCCAAGCCATGCCGATGTATAGGCGCCAATTGCCATGAAGAAAGCTATACCGAGCGAAATTTGTCCTGTATAGCCCGAAAGCACGTTCAGTGAAATGGCAGCAATCGCGGCGATGAGCGTATAGTTGGCAATCGAGAACCAGTCATCGTTGGCTATGGAGAAAAAGATAACTATGGCTACGATCAGGAGAATAATGCCTATCCAGCGCGATGCCTTTCCTCCAAGCAGTCTTGACGATGATGCAGCCGTGGATGGCGTACCTGCCCTGGGAGTTGCGCTCATACACGTTCCACCTTTCTGGTGCCGAATAATCCATAGGGTCGAATCAACAGCACGAGAATCATGACCAGGTAAGGGGTGATCTGATGGATTCCGGCCCCCAGAATGCTGGCGACCTGGCTTTCATAGCCAGCAGTCAGTTCCTGTACCAGGCCAATAATAATACCTCCTACCACTGCTCCCGTTATCGAGTCCATCCCGCCCAGAATGATGGCAGGGAATGCCAGCAGCGCCGCGCCTCCCAGCGATGTATCCATAGCATAGGAACCAAAAGCCAGGAAGACACCCCCTATGGTAGCGACGGCGGCGGCTATTCCCCAGGCCAGGGCATAGACCGTGCGAATGTTGATGCCTACGGCCAGCGCCGCTTCCTGGTCGAGTGCCGTAGCGCGCATTGCCAGTCCGTAGCGAGTATAGCGAAAGAAATAGAAGAGCAAAGCGCACAGAATAACCGTCACGATAATCGTCAAGAGATCATCCGCGCCAAAATGCACTCCGCCAAGGGCAAAACCATTTGCAATGGTAAATGGGGAAGCAGCCGGGATCGGATTCGATCCCCATATCACCACAACGCCGGTGCGTAAGATCGTATCCAGGCCAATCGTAATCATCAAGATGGAAAAGACCGGGCGACCGATCATACGCCGCAAGATAAAGCGTTCGAAAAGCAGGCCGATAATTACCGTCACTACAACGCCCAGCGCCAGCGCGAAAATGAAGTTCAGGTGCCACGAGAACACCCCTGATGAGACAACGTAGGCTCCTACCAGCAGCAACTCGCCCTGCGCAAAATTAATCACCTCGCTGGCCTTGAAAATAATCGAAAAACCGAGTCCGATCAGCGCATAAATACAACCAAGGGCTACGCCAGAAAACACGAGTTGAATGAAAAAGGCCATTTCCCCTCCTTGCTAGCGCATTTACACTTCACGTTTTCGGGTTTGGCATGCGGGCGACCACAAGGTTCACCTCTGCTTGCCTATAGGAAAGGGCAGGAGCCAGACCCTCTCCTGAAGCCGTTTAGGGATTGAAACTCATTGAAAATTCCTCGCCAAGGTACGCCTTGATGACATTGGGGTTCGCCTGTACTTCGGCAGGCACTCCCTGCGCGATGGCACGGCCAAAATCCAGCACCAGCACGCGGTCAGCAATACCCATGACGAGCGCCATATCATGCTCGACAAGAATCTGGGTGACGCCCAATTGTTCTTTAATATCGAGAATTACAGCAGCAATATCTTCCGTTTCATCAACATTCATGCCGGCTACCGGCTCGTCGAGGAGCAAGAGTTTGGGTTCCAGCGCCAGGGCACGTGCGATATCGGCGCGTTTTTGCAGGCCGTAGGGCAAACTTCGCAGCGGAAAATCGCGCCAGCGAGCTAAATCTAGCAATTCCAGCAGGCGCAGGCAATATGCGCGATTTTTCTTCTCCTCTCGCGCCGCCGGACCGACATAGATACCACCAAGCAGGATGCCGCTCCTCATGCGCGTATGCCGCCCCAGCAGCAGGTAATCTAGCACCGTTGTATTGGGAAACTGACCGAGGTTCTGAAAGGTGCGTGCAATACCGGCACGTGCCACCTGGTAGGCCTTGAGCTTTAGCAGATCCCGCCCATCAAACGTTACCTTTCCCGAAACCGGCTGATAGACGCGCGAGAGTACGTTGAAAAGCGAGGTCTTTCCCGCGCCGTTGGGACCAATCACTGCAAATAACTCGCCCGGCTGCACCGAGAACGAGACATCTGTCAGCGCCTTGACGCCCGCAAAGCGCACCGAGATTCCTTCGACCGAAAGCAGGGGCTCTCTGCTGGCCGGTTCCTGCTGAATGCCTTCTCCCGCAGCTACATCGCTCATATTGCCCACCTCCTTGCGGGACGACGCTGGCGGAGCGTAATCATGTTGCTCTGCTCTTTCTCCTCATGCAAGCCAAGATAGAACCTGCGCACGCTCTCGTCCTTCATGAGATCTGCGGCAGACTGGGCCAGCACGATTTTGCCGGTTTCCAGCACATACCCATAGTTGGCTACAGAAAGCGCCATTTGCGCATTTTGCTCTACCAGCAGCACAGCAGTGCCACTGGCGTTGATTTCGCCAATAATGTTGCGAATCTGCTGAACCATAAAAGGTGCCAGTCCAAGCGACGGTTCGTCCAGTAAGAGCAACTTCGGGCTGGTCATTAAACCACGCCCGATAGCAAGCATCTGCTGCTCGCCACCGGAAAGATAGCCCGCAACGCTATGGCGGCGCTCGCGCAGTATGGGGAATAGCTCCATAACCCGATCATAAGCGCGGCGGACGACAGCAGGATCGCGTGAGGAGATAGCGCCCGCCCGTAAGTTCTCATCTACCGTGAGGTCTGTAAAAAGGCGCCGGCCCTCCATAACCTGTGCAATACCACGGCGAACAATTTCAATAGCGTCCAACCGATCGATGCGTTCTTCATTAAAGAAGATGGAACCACGCACGATGCTGGCATTATGGAATTTCAGTAGACCGGAGATAGCGCGAAAGATAGTGGTTTTACCTGCTCCATTCGCACCAAGCAGCGCCACGACCGATTTATCCGGTACCTCCAACGAGACGCCCTGAACAGCAGGTACCGTGTTCTGATAGGTCACCGCTATGTCCTGAAGAACGAGCATTCCTTCCTCCCCGGTAGAGCACTTGCTATCTATGAGTCGGTAACGTTAAAGGATAAGCGGGATTGAGTGTTCCTGCCTCAAATCATACACTTCCATGGTTTGCATGTGTATAACTGTGCAGATTCAATATTAAGAGAGAAGCTGGTGGGCCGGAAACCACCGTAATATTATGAATACTATACACTATCGTTTCCAACTCCGCAATAGACGCCATGCTCATATTTTTAGCAGGCACGCTACGCACTGCAAGCTTTCGTGTTATGATATTACATGATATTCAACTGTACAGTATACTGCTTTTGCCGGATACGTCATCGAACGTTGATTCATGGGCACAGAGTGGATCATTCATCATTGCAACAGGGAGAGAGTGTGAAGAACAAACAGAATCTAACCGGCGCGCAGGCCGTTATTGCTACCTTACGGGCTTACGACGTTGATACGATCTTCGGCATACCGGGCGTGCATACGCTGCCACTTTACGACGCGATACGACAGGAACCCGGCTTGCGGCATATACTGGCACGACACGAGCAGGGCGCCGGTTTCATGGCGGACGGGTACGCGCGCATCTCAGGCCGTCCTGGGATTGTCTGTACCATCACAGGGCCAGGTGTTACTAATGTGGCTACCCCCGTCGCCGATGCCTATGCCGACTCTATTCCGCTGCTCGTCGTTAGCACCAGCTTACCGCGGGCATCGAAAGGTCATTTCCGGGGCGAGCTGCATGGATTGAAAAATCAGCTGGGCATGATGGAGGCGCTGGCAGGTTGGACTCGCGCTGTCGAGCGCGTAAAGGAGATTCCCGGCGCGCTCGCGGATGCTTTCCGCGTCATGCGTTCAGGACGTTCCCGCGGCGCTTACCTGGAAATTCCACTCGATCTCCTGGAAGCCCAGGCCGAGGTAGATATCCCTTCACCAACACCTTCTGAAGAAGAGCTACCTCGCCCCTCACACGAAGCAATTATAGCGGCAGCACGCATGCTAAGCGAGGCCGAGCATCCCTTAATTATTGCCGGCTCTGGCGTCACTTTTGCGCGCGCCAATGAGCAATTGGCCCAGTTAGCCGGGCTTCTCCAGGCACCCGTCCTGCTCGGTGCTAAGAGCCATGACGTATTGCCCAGCGATCATCCGCTTGTCATCCCATCGCGTGGCTATGTTCCGCGAGAATTACAGCCACTGGTTGAAAGCTCCGACGTCGTTCTGGTCGTCGGAAGCAAACTTGGAGCGCAGCGCACGAATGTCACAGTTCTTGAGGGCGGGAAACTGCGCACGCTGAGAACAAGCGATCTGGGTCTTCCACTGCCCGCCCAGCTAATCCATATCGATATTGATCCCTCTGAGATCGGGTTTAATTATCCAGCCAGAGTTGGCATCGCTGCCGACGCACGTCTCACACTCGAGGCACTACTTGCCGAACTCAGTAATTATCCTGTCAAAGCCATGCCGCGAGCGGATGAGATTGCGGAAATCAAGCAGGCATTGCTTATTCGCGCTCGCCGTGCCTATGGAGAGGCCGTCGCTCTACTTGATGGTGTGCGCGAGGGACTACCGCGGGATGGCATTGTCGTTACGGATATGACAATGCTGGGATACGCCAGCACCCAATACCTGCCTGTCTACGAACCCCGTACTTTCATACATGCCTCGGAACTCTGCGCGATAGGATGTGGCCTTCCCCTGGCGCTCGGTGCCCAGGCCGCAGCACCGGATAAGCCCGTTGTAGCGCTTTGTGGCGATGGCGGATTCCTGCTCAATGTGGGCGAGCTGGCAACCGCAGCGCAAGAACAACTACCGGTCGTGACGGTGATCTTCAACGACGCAACCTATACCGCTGTCAAGAGCGACCAGCACAGGCGCTTTGGCAGCCGCTACATTGCCACCGACCTGATCGCCCCCGACTATGTCGCGCTGGCCCAGGCCTTCCATCTTCGTGCGATGCGAGCAGAGGGTCCCGAAGCACTCAGAGATGCGATCAGCAAAGCTATACAGAATCCAGGCCCAACGTTGATCGAGGTACCTTTACCCATCAGAGAATGGTAGGGATAAGGAATCTCTAGTAAATGAGAACGTGCGTATACAGTTGCACAAAGTTATACAGCCAGCCAGCGTCGTTCTCAGACAGGTTGACGCAGCCATGCGAGCCATGAATGGAATATTGCGTGCCGCCGGGATCGAGGTGCGGGAAGTTTGTCCCCGGACCATATTCGGTGCGCCACCAGCTATCGTGCAAGAAGTAGCCATTGCTATGAAATTGCATGGCATAGTGGATCGGCGTCGGTGGATACCAGTATGGAGAAGATGGCGGCACATCAGCTTTAAATTCGGTCGGCGATTTTTTCCCCTCGACCCACCAGGTTCCCGGCGGTGTTGGCAGGTCCGGCTGCCCCGTCACAACCAGGAAGGCGTTGACCAGCTTCCCATTGTCATAGACACGCATGGCCTGCTCGATAATGGAAACTACCACGACCTTCGAGTGCATGTAGCCGTAGTGCTGCAACAATTGAATATCGCTCTGGTGTACCTGGTTGTAGGGCGTCTTGTCACTGTAGTCCTGCACCATCGCTTGAAAATTCGTCAGGTCCATGTTCAGGTCTTCGATGGCTTGCTGGTAGTCGTCCAGCGTCTGGGCCGAGTCTATTTCGCCTTGCAGCCATAAGGGGCCGGTAGCTCCAGTTGGCCCATACTGGTAGCCGAGTGGATACGTCGTATTATCATACGAATCGTGATATGTATGCTGTTTCCCAAAACTGGTCGCTTCCGATTGCAATTCTTTGAATAAGTCCATAGTCTCGGCCTTCATCGCCGGAATACGGATAGCAGCAACATGACCTTGCAGGGTATGTAATGCATGAGTATAAGCGCTGCTGCTGGTAGCGGATTGGAGCGCCTGCTGGTCGCTGCTATACTGCTGCTGGTAAGTGGTCACATCGCCATGATATTGCTGCATCAAGGCAATCCATTGCTGAAAGGTCTGGAGCTCAGCATTCCCCTCGTTTTGCTGGGTGAGGCTAATGGTCGGAGTAGCAATAGATGTTGGACTATTATTTACACTTGCGTGCGTCGTATTCTGCGTTGTCGTTCCGCTGCACGCACTGAGCAAAAAGAAACAGCCTGCGAGAACACATAAGGATGCTTTTTTCATACTTGTCCATAACGAAAGAGATTTTTTGGTATCAGCTTGATGCATAGGTTCATCTTTCATCGGCACCGGCAAGGTGCGGTTTTAAGTCTATAGAATATATTGCCTTCTGGTTGCTTCCTATAATAGATAACGATTGAAGGGCACAGAAAAGTTCTTAAAAGTCTACCCAGATACTGCCTTTTTGCGAGCTTTCAACGGCTTTTGTGATAAATTGCATACCGCGCAGGCCATCATACACCGTTGGATAGCCACCTTCCGGCTGAGCTCCCGATTCGACGCGCCGGATATCAGCAATTGCCAGGCGGTAGATATTGGCGAAGGCCTCCAAAAACCCCTCTGGATGTCCCGCCGGCAGGCGTGTCAGCGCTTTAGCCTCGTCGCTCATATATGGTAGGCCCGTTCGCAGCACCTGGACTGGCTGCCCCGGTTGCTTGAAGAGCAGTGTATTCGGCTCCATCTGGTGCCATTCGAGGCCCGCTTTACTACCATAGATACGGATACTCAACGCATTCTCCTCACCAGCCGCAATCTGCGAACAGGTCAGCACACCTTTTCCACCATTTTCCAGGCGCAGCAGCATATTCGCATCGTCGTCCAATTGCCGGCCTTCGATGAAAGCGGTCAAATCCGCGCACACAGCCGCTATTTTCAGGCCGGTAATAAATTCAAGCAGGTTTTCCGCGTGCGTGCCGATATCCCCCACAGCGCCCGCGATACCCGATTTCGTTGGATCGGTTCGCCAGGATGCCTGCTTGTTTCCGGCACGCTCAACCGGCCCCATCAGCCAGTCCTGTATGTATTCTACCAGTACCTTACGAATCGTGCCGATTGCGCCTGTGCGGACAAGATGGCGCGCGTGCCTTACAGCAGGATAGCCGGTGTAGTTATGCGTTAAGGCAAAAATTAACTTCTTCTCTTCGACGAGCTTTACAAGTGCCTGGGCCTCTTCCAGGTTGAAGGTCATCGGCTTATCGCATACGACATGGATGCCATGTTCCAGAAATGCGCGTGCCACCCGGTAGTGCAGGTAATTGGGCACTGTTACCATAACAAAATCGATGCCATCAGGCAAACCGGATTCGGTCGCCGCCATCTCTTCGAAGTTCTTGTACGAACGCTTCAGGTACCACGCCTGTGCTGATGCTTCGGCGCGTTGGGGATCGGTTGACATTGCTCCTGCCACAACTTCGGCCTGCCCATCCAGTTCGGCGGCGATGCGATGCACGGCGCCAATAAATGAACCCTGCCCGCCACCAACGATGCCGGCGCGCAATTTTCTCTGCGAAATATCCTGTTTCATGGTCGTAACCCCAATATGCGATAGTTGGTTTCGACATCCTGCGCCCCGCCCGCGAAATCATCAAAAGCGCGGCCTGGCACATCGATGAGCATACTGCGAATGAATGTGCTCCCTTCGCGCGCTCCCTGTTCAGAATCCTTGATGCAGTCTTCCCATTCAAGCACAGCCCATCCATCGAAGCCATTTTGCGTCAACTTGGAGAAGACACGTTTGAAATTCACCTGCCCATCACCAGGGCTGCGGAAGCGCCCGGGACGATCTTTCCAATTCGCATAGCCACCGTAGACGCCCGACCTGGGCGAAGGATGATATTCAGCATCCTTCACATGAAAGGCTCGAATATAGTCTTTATAATAGTCAAGGTAGCCAATATAATCCAGGCATTGCAGGATGAAATGAGATGGGTCGTACAAAATACGCGCGCGTGGATGATTGCCAGTAGCTTCAAGGAATCGTTCGAAGGTGGCACCGTCGTGCAAGTCTTCGCCAGGGTGGATTTCGTAGGCCAGATCGATACCATATTCATCAGCTTTGTTGAGCAAAGGCAGCCAGCGCTTTGCCAGTTCTTGAAAGCCGAGTTCTACCAGTCCGGCAGGACGTTGCGGCCAGGGGTACATGGTATGCCACAGAAAAGCCCCCGAGAAGGTCGGCATGACATGCAACCCCAGGTTGTGCGAGGCCCGCATTGCTTTGACCATCTGATCCATCGCCCACTCTGTGCGTTCTCGCGGATGCCCGTGCAGTTCTTCCGGCGCGAAGGCATCGAATTGCACATCGTAGGCAGGATGAACAGCCACTAACTGGCCGATCAGATGCGTGGCCAGTTCTGTGATCACCAGCCCGTTACATCTCCCCTTGAGATCATCGCAATATTGCTTCGATTCCGCCGCCTTATCAAGGTCTATCAGACGCTTCTCCCAGGCCGGAATCTGAACGCCGGCGAAACCCAATCCCCTGGCCCATTGCGTAATGCCCTCCAGGGTGTTGTAAGGAGGAACGTCCTGCACGAATTGGGCCAGAAATAGCGCCGGTCCTTTGATTTGAGACACGCATGGCCGCCTTTCCATTGTGGAGTATAAAATATTTGTCCTATGAAGCTTGACTTATGTCCTAATTATAACCTAAGGTGGGAGTACAAGCGGAAAAGGAGAAATGGCATAGGCCTGAATGGTGATAAAGATCGAAAAATTTGCATGACTGGTTTATAGTAGATAGACATACTGGCAAAAAGTAAACGTATCACTTTGGTTGCGACACAGACAGACGGACATGAGATGAGGTAAGTCAGAATGATCCAAATATTTGTATTGAGCGCCTTAATCGCCCTGCTTGTAGCTCTCGCAGGTACCTATATAGCGATACGAATGCAATCTCGCGCCCTGCTGAAACTCCATGTACAGCAAGAGGCATGGCAACGAGCGCAGGAGGCCCAATTACGCACCTGGGAAGTACGACAGG
Organism: Ktedonobacteraceae bacterium; assembly: GCA_035653615.1. NCBI lineage: Bacteria > Bacillati > Chloroflexota > Ktedonobacteria > Ktedonobacterales > Ktedonobacteraceae > Ktedonobacteraceae bacterium. The sequence goes on from DASRBN010000042.1 coordinate 225,353, forward strand.
GTAGCCATGCCCTTGAAGTTGAGAAAAAGCTGGCCAACCAGGTGAAGCAGGTACAGGAGAACTGGCGCACATGGGAAATCAAGGACCAGCAACGCATTGCAGCCATGGTACAGGAATTTGAAGCATTGATGGGCAAATTGAACCTGGAACATGAACTGGCCAGACTTCCCCATATCGATGAGACGCCGCTGCCCGCAATTGACCATGATCAGCACCAACAACCTTTCAAGAACTGGCGTCCTCCTACTTTCTGTGGAGCCGATTTGAGCGGGCGCGATCTTTCCCATCGTTATCTTGTCCGGGCCGATTTCAGAGAAGCACAATTGAGAGGCACCAACTTCTACATGGCCGACCTGAGGGGCGCATGCCTCGCGGGTGCTGATCTGACGGGCGCTGATCTCTCCGGCACCGACCTTTCGGGGGCCGATTTGCGGTCTGCTATATTGAATGGCGTTAATCTTCTGGTAACGGACATACGTAATGCAGTGCTCAATGGCGCAGATTTACGGGGCGCGCGCAACCTGACGGCAGATCAGGCCTACTCCGCTATATTCGATGATACGACGCGGTTCGATGAACATGCCGATGTAACACTGCCCCGTATCCCCAGCATTCGTCTGACGGTATACACCGAATCCACACCTCTGGTTTCCCTCAAATCGTCCGAGGATGTCAAACAGTTGGAATTACCACCAAATTCCATCGAGGCAGCACCTGTCTTCACGCTGCCCGAAACTACCGAAAAACAGCCAGCCGTGGGCGAAATATCCCCAGATGCATCCGATACGCTTCAACCGCCATCGACTGCACAGTTTGAAGCACCCGAGCCTGCTAATCAGTTACTACCGGATAAAGAAGATACTTTCGAGCTGGCAATTCCTGAATCTGCCACTCATGAAGAACTAATCGACCAACTCCAGACTGCCGGTGATAGTGGTTGGCCGATACCGGGAGATACTGCTATCGCGAATGGGTATGCGAATGGAAACTCGGCAAACCATGCACATAATGGCGCCGCGACGAATGGCATGAACGGCCATCTAGCACAAGCTCCAGACCTGGATTCGTTTACGGAACAGCCTGCTGAGGATACTCTTTTGAGGCCGCAACCATCAAACGGAAATTCGCACGTCCCAATGAAGAAAGATCCTCGATCAGCTACCCAGGAAAATAGACGTACTGGAGGATCCGGTAAAGCCAATCCCAGGAAAGGACGCAATGACCGAAGGCGAGCAAAGGCAAATTAACCCGGTCTGCCGCGACTTCGCCAGCTTCATCAAAAATCCTCAATTGTTTGTTTTGCCTTACTTACTGCTGCCAGCCAGCCAAGGACTGGCTATTATCAGGTGTTCCAACATAGCCATAAAGGATATTGTGCTATACTAGCATCGATGGGCTGGTTGGGCTGGGACATAAAGCAACTTCTGAGGAGAAACTAGTATGACTGAAGAGCAGATGCCATTAGCAGGGAAAATCGCCTTGGTGACAGGCAGCAGTCAAGGTATCGGGCGAGCGACGGCAGAGCGGTTGGCACGCTCAGGTGCCGATATTGTCATAAATTATCGTAGCAACGCCAGCGCTGCAAATGAGACCAGGGAAAGTATCGAGGCGCTGGGCAGGCGTTGTATCGCAATTCAGGCCGATGTGAGCCAGGAAGAACAGGTTACTCGCCTCTTCAATGAGGCAAATGCGGAACTCGGCCCGATCTCTATTTTAGTCAACAATGCCGGAACGACGCGCGATAAACTGATCTTACAGATGCCGCTTGCCGATTTCGAGCATGTCATCCATACGAATTTATATTCGGCTTTCCTTTGCACGAAAGCCGCCCTGCGCGGCATGATGAAGGCCCGTTGGGGCCGCATCGTCAACGTTGCTTCGGTAGCGGGTCTGCTAGGAAATGCTGGCCAGGCGAACTATAGCGCATCCAAGGCCGCCATTATCGCCCTGACCATCAGCACAGCGCGCGAAATGGCGAGCCGCAATATCACGGCCAACGCAATTGCACCCGGATTCGTGCCGACGGAATTGACCTCCACACTATCAGAACAGCAGCGAAAATATATGCGGGATATCACGCCTCTAGGACGTTTTGGTACTCCTGAAGAGGTGGCGGCAACGATCCATTTCCTATGCCTGCCAGAGGCCGGCTATGTCACCGGCCAGATCATCTGTGTTGATGGTGGAATGGCAATGCATATCTAACATAACAAATGAAACAAATTTGGCGCGGTTCTCCTCTAAACGGATAATAATCGCCTTATACAAAGGAGACCGCGCTATGACTTTGATTGAAACAGAGGAAACCAACCAATATACGTTTGAGGCCTTCGCGGCCCACGGTTTTTATACCGAGATTAACCGTTCACTTGTCCGGCGCGCGCTTGCGTCTATCGCAACTCGCCCCAATCGTTCAACACTGACCATCGTAGACATGGCCTGCGGAACCGGAGCTATTTCTCGCCTCGTCGCGGAAGAGATTCGCCATCATGGCAGGCAGGCACACATTATCGGCGTGGACCCATCGGCGGAAGCGTTGCGGCGTGCCCAAAGAGGAATGGAAGAAGCCGGGTTAGAAGGCTCGGGGGTCCATACGGACTTTATCCAGGGAGAGGCCGATGATCTCCCCAAGATCGTGCAGCATGCTGATGCTGCATTCTTTTGCAACGCCATCCACCTGCTCCCTGACAAGCTCTCGGCATTCCGCTTGACGGCCAGCATTCTTGCTCCCGGCGGTATTTTTGCCTGCAATAGTGGCTTTTACGAGGGTACTTACGTTGAGGGAACCGAACGCTTTTACCGCCTCTGGACACGCCGGGCCGTGGGATGGCTGCGTAAGGAACATCCCGAAATCCGCCTATCACGCGAATCAAAAGCGACGGCGATGCAATGGCTGACACCCGAAGAATACATAGACCTGCTCAAACAGAGCGGCTTCGATAGTGTCGATGCCAGGCAGGAATGCGCCATTATGACAGTAGATTCGTACCACGATATCGGTCAATACTGGTTATTCATCGAGGGGGCTTTGCCAGGCGTTCCATTGCCCGTCGGCGCGGCCGCATTGGGGATATCCGTCTACCAGGCCGGGCAGGAACTGGGCATCAAAGAGATACCCCGCAACTGGCTGCAAATTGTGGCCCGTAAATTGTAAAAGGGAGAAGCGACTTACAATAGCCCACGGCAGCATGCTTCCATATGATATCATTAACAAAGAGGGCTAAACCCCCCTGTAAGGATTTTATTGGGAAAATTCACCTTTCATCTGAAATAGCATGTGGTAGAAAAGGAGAAATCTCGCATGCAATGGGCCATTGCAACGGCAGCATTCCTGGCCTCTGCTGTCGAATTCGTCGAGGCGCTCACAATTGTACTCGTGGTCGGTGTAACGATCAACTGGCGTAGCTCCCTGGTAGGGGCTTTTGCGGCAGCCCTTACATTAGCGGTTATTGTTGGCACGCTGGGCGTAGCACTTGTTGTATATGTTCCTATCGTTATCCTGCGGCTTGCAGTCGGCATTGTACTGGTACTCTTCGGCCTGAAGTGGCTCAAAAAGGCCATTCTGCGCTATAGCGGGTTGAAAGCCCTGCATGACGAAGAGGCCATCTTCGAGGAGAAGATGGCGGAACTGCGAGGGCGAGGCGAAGCCACAACTCAAATCCAACCTTTCGGTGTGGCATTATCATACAAATCCGTCCTGCTCGAAGGGCTGGAAGTTGCTTTCATCGTCATCACTTTTGGCAGTAACGTCACAACCAGCGGTGGAATCGGCGGTATAGGCTCCGCCGCGATAGGCGCGGCAATCGCCGGTATCCTTGTTATCGGCGCAGGTGTGCTGGTAAGAGCACCTCTTAAGCGTGTACCAGAGAATACGTTGAAGTTCATAGTAGGTATCATGCTAACGAGCTTTGGTACATTCTGGGCCGGTGAGGGCTTTGGCTACAATTGGCCGCTATCGGATGCTTTCATTCTCATCCTGGTCGCTCTTTACCTTGTAGCCTCGTTTATCCTCGTCACCTGGCTTAAACAGGTGAAACAACGGCAGACAGAGGCCATTGCCATGCACAAAGACGCGATGGTAACCACAGAACAAGAAGGAGTACGCTCATGAAGGTAATCAACGCAATCTACCAGTTTATCGTGGGCGATATGATTATTCTGACAGGCATCGTCATCGCGCTGATCATACTTTTCTTGATTGAGTACGTTCCTTTCCTGTCTCCACTTCGTGTAGCGATTGGTCCCATCTTAATTGCAGCTGTACTGGTTGTTCTGGTTGCTACGCTAAGCCGGGAAGCGTTCAGCAAACGGTAAAACAAGTCCAGAAAAAAATCCTTACCAGCACACTGCCGGTAAGGATTTTTTCTGGCTTATTCATTGCAGGACAATCTGGCAACGATTGTGATAATCTCCCAGCTACAAACCCATCCAGGGCCTGCTCCTGAGTTTGCTAGAAGGCTTGCTGCATGCTACATATCTTATAAGCAGTATTGCACTAACTATAGGTAGAGTTATGTGAAGGGAGAAGAGTAAGTAGTATGGCAGACAATGACAAGGATCAGAGCAACAAATCACTTTTAAGCGCAGCCGCCATCGGTGTAGGAAAAACCGTTGTGAGTCTCAGACAAAAGAAAGAAGAGCCGAAACTCGTAGGTCAGATAGTGCTTATAACGGGCGGGTCGCGCGGCTTAGGTCTCCTTCTCTCCCACGAGTTCGCCCGCCAGGGAGCAAAAATAGTAATCTGCGCGCGTGATGAGCAGGAACTGGCACAGGCGAGGCAACAATTGGAAGAACGCGGTGCCGAAGTAATGGCCATTCCTTGTGATATCACCGACCGCGTACAGGCGCAGAATATGATTCAGCAGGCGACGGAAGCGTTCGGACGCATAGATATACTGGTGAATAACGCGGGCATTATTACGGTTGGTCCGCTCATGGCGCAGACACTGGAGGACTTTCGTGAAGCGATGGACATCATGTTCTGGGGCATGTTTTATACCACCATGGCTGTGCTGCCACAGATGCTAGACCGCAAAGAAGGACGTATTGTCAACATCACCTCTATTGGTGGAAAAGTGAGCGTGCCTCACCTGCTCCCCTATGACAGCGCGAAATTCGCGGCGGTAGGATTTTCCGAAGGCTTGCGAGCCGAGATGGCAAAAGAAGGCGTCAAAGTAATTACCATCGCTCCTGGTCTCATGCGCACCGGCTCCGAGATAAACGCTTACTTCAAGGGTAACAACCGGAAAGAATATACCTGGTTTACAGTCCTGGGTAGTTTACCGGTTCTCTCAATGAGCGCAGAGAAAGCAGCGCAAAAGATCGTGCAGGCCACATATCGTGGTAGCGCCGAGGCGATTCTAGGCTTTCCCGCAAAAATGCTGGCAAAATTCCATGGGCTTTTTCCAGGGGCGACTACCGGTATCCTCGGGTTGATCAATCGTTTCTTACCTGGCGCAGGGCCGGTATGGGGGTTGGAGCGTCACACGGGGAAAGAGAGCGAAACACCTGTTACACAATCTTTCATAACCGGTTCTACACAAAAAGCTGCCCAGGAGTACAACCAGACATAAAATTCTCATTAATTTTTTCCAATGTAACTAACGTTCGGTTGACACGCTATTGTTAAGCTGATATCATGGATGTTCATAGGGGCGTTTGTGCGCTATTAACGCAGCAGGGAAAGGGATATGCAGCAAGGAACCGGAGATTGGCGCGAACTGCTGGGAACGATTATCAGCAATCCTCAGGAGCGACAACGCATAGCTCAAGAGATGAGAGTCCAGCCAATTACCCTGGCGCGCTGGATCAAGGGGGAGGCGGAGCCTCGCCCCCATAATCTGCGTCAATTGCTGCATGTCCTTCAACCGGCACATCGCGACCTGCTCATGAAATCGCTGGGTGATAAACTGGGGGGATGGCATGATGAGACAGCTGAGGATGTATCCAACGAAATACCTTCTGAATTTTACCGCCGCATCTTCAGTGCGCACGCAGGAACGAATCCGGCATTGCGCTACTGGTCGATGTCCAGCCTGATTTTACAACAGGCTCTTAGCCAGCTAGATCCCGAACGCAAGGGCTTAGCAATTACTCTTGTACGATGCATGCGTTCTTCAAATAGCAAGAAGATTCGCAGCCTCAGGGAAGGTGTTGGTAAAGGCACCCCACCATGGTCAGGCGACCTGGAACAGAAAGGAATGTTCCTTGGAGCCGAATCGCTAGCCGGTTATGTCGTCACCACCTGTCATCCGGCTCAGATCCAGAATATTTTTGAAGATAGATCGCTTCCAGCGCACCAGGTAGAATATGAGGTAAGCGCTGCTGCCCATCCAATATTATATACGGGGCGCATTGCCGGCTGCGTACTTATCTCCAGTACCCAACCCGACTATTTTATCTCACCAGCCCGCAATGCCCTGATAGGCGAGTATGCCAACCTGCTGGCGCTGGCAATCGAGCCGGAAGAGTTCGTCGACCCACAAGATATTGAGCTTATGTTGATGCCTCCGCATGAGAAACAGAGACACTATTTCGCCACTTTCCGCCAACGCGTGACGCAAGTGCTCATGACGACCCCAATGAGCAATCAGCAGGCCGAGCAACATGTATGGGAGCAACTAGAAGAAGAACTCCTGCTGGCTCAACTGGAGAGCGCTGTATCCGGTTAAAAGATAGTTCAGGTTAAAGATGTTCGACGACTTCACCGCACCCCTCGATCAACGCTGGACGCAAACGTGCATCGGTGCTGGCTCACTGGAAATCGTGAATTCTGCCTTACGCATGTCGTTCGCTTCGGCCCAACATGGCACTTATACTGATGCGCAAATCGATGATTACGGGGGACTTGCCAGATCAGCTTTCCCATGGAAACCACCGCTGCGCATGGAGGTGCGAGCAAGGTCCTCGCTGCCTGCGGCAACATTAACCAGCGCCGGAGACCACCCGGATTATTTGCGGGGCACAGCAGGATTTGGTTTCTGGAACTACCCTTTTTCCGTGCGGGGAGATATCCTTATGCTGCCGGAAGCTGCCTGGTTTTTCTATGCTTCGCCGCCCTCTAATATGGCGCTGGTTCCCAGCATTCCTGGTTTCGGTTGGAAAGCCCAGGTGATACATAGTATGCGCCCGGGCGCTCTTGCTGCCACAATCCCCCTGGCACTCACTACCGGTCTAGGTCTCTTGACAGGCCAGACGCGACCAGCTTCACGTTGGATGCAGCGATTGACGGGTGCGCGTGAAGCGCTGATTAATGCAGACATGTCATTCTGGCACACCTATGTTCTGGAATGGCGCCAGGACGAAGCCCTCTTCCAGGTTGATGATCAATTGGTACTGCGTGCTTCAGAACCGCCCACTCGTCCACTTGGTTTCGTTGCCTGGCTGGATAATCAGTACGCGGTTGCCACGCCACGGGGTGTATTGCGATTTGGAGCAATCGCGAGCGGGCCGCAGTGGTTTGAGATCGACTTTGTCAGGATTGACGGCCTGGCTTGAGCAGCAATAGCTCACATGAAAACTTTCGGAGAATACATTGGACAAAACAACCTTGCTGAACACAATACAGACAGAATATTCGCAATTCGAATCGCTTATCGCCCCTTTAAGCGAGATACAACTCTGTGCCTCACCTTCTCAAGGAGAATGGTCTATCAAGGATATCATGGCTCATATTGCCGCCTGGGAACAAATCTGCACCCGCTGGCTCGATGAGGTCGTGCGGGGAGAAACGCCGCAGCCAGCAGAACGGGTTGATATGCATTCGAATGAGCGAATTTATCAACAGCATAGAGACAACTCCCTGGCAGAGATAGAGCAATTCTTCCATGATGCTCACCAGCAGCTCCTCAAACAGGTGGATATACTCTTTCAAACGCTTTCGGAAGAGGAGATCAATGCGTCGCATCGCTTCGCCTGGACCGAAGCGTGGCCCGGCGCTTCAATTATTGCTGTGATTGCGGATAATTCCTACGAGCATTATCAAGACCACGCGCAACAGGTACGTAAATTGCTCGCTGGCTCCAAATAGGACGTTTCTAAGCATCTATCTTAACGGGGTCATGTCATTCTTCGCTGCGCTCAGAATCGCTGGTTCCAAATAGGACGTTTCTAAAGCATATGTCTTAACGGAAGAAAAGGCTTTCTGAAAAGCAGCAGGGATGGCATTGAAAGTAGTTTCCAATGCCATCCCTGCTGCTTTTCATACATTCAGCTTATTTTTGCATTGTTCAATGAATGTCACCTGCGCTTCCATTCGCAGCTGGTAATACCATCAGTAGTATCGACACCCCACCGCAAGGCCATATAATCGAATACAATAAACAGCGCTACGATAATGATGAGAGTCAGCATGATGGCCTCCTTCGTTGTTTTCATATATCTATCGCCGACCTGATATTTGTCAGCTTTTACGCTTTAATTGTAACCCCAACCTGGTGTATAATGAAGTGAAAAGCAAAGGTCTTTTCGCAGAAATGGCTACAAGAGTAAGGTAAAGGTGCAAAATGGCTTTAGAAATTGAGAAGCTGCTGGATGATACCGGTTGGCGGCTTTTAGAGGCGCTGCAAGAGAACGCCCGTCTCTCGTATAGTGAACTTGGACAGCGTGTTGGGCTCTCCTCACCTGCCGTGGCGGAACGTATTCACAGGATGGAAGATGCGGGTATTATCAGCGGATATCATGCTCAGGTCAATGTGGCAAAGATTGGTTTCCCCGTCACTGCTATTATCCGCATGGGTTCTGCTCCCGGGGAGAGATGTACACGTTCTGTACCTTATATACAGGAAATACCTGAAGTATTGGAGTGTTACCGCGTCACAGGCAGCGATTCGTTCATCCTGAGAGTAATGGCTTCATCGGTTGAACAGCTGGAGGCCCTTATCGACCGCCTATCAGGACACGGTTCCCTCACCACCTCAATCGTACTTTCTACGCCGCTATCGAGGAGAATCATTACTCAAAAATTGGCCAGTATGGAAGGCGAGGAGGTCGAAGCCACAGCCTGATTCTGTAGAGAAACATGATTCCTGGCAAGGCTCAATTTGACGTATGCAACAGGCGGATCGATCAGATACATCGACCCGCCTTTCCCAATAAATCGATAGCTACTTTTCGGCCAGTTTGAGTATCTCATCGACGATGCCGTACTCGATGGCCTCTTCGGGACTCATGAAGAAGTCGCGTTCGGTATCGCGTTTGATTCGCTCGAGCGGCTGGCCCGTATGGTAGTGGATGATCTCATTGAGAACATCGCGCGTGTGCAGGATTTCACGGGCATGGATATCGATATCGGTAGCCTGTCCACCAATTCCGCCCTGAATAAGAGGTTGATGGATGTGAATACGAGCATGCGGCAGCGAACGTCGCAGCCCCTTGTCACCCGCCATCAGCAGAATGGTGCCGAAACTGGCGGCAAAGCCTACGCAGGTCGTGGCAACCGGGCAGGACAGCGAACGCATCGTATCGTAAATCGCCAGGCCCGAAGTGACCTCACCACCGGGCGAATTGATATAGACATTAATCTCGCGCTGGCTATCTTCAGAATACAAAAACAGTAACTGGGCCACGACCAGGCTGGCCATCGTCGACTCGACAGGACCGTTAATCATGATAATGCGATCCCGCAGCAGGCGCGAGTAAATGTCGTAGGCGCGTTCTCCACGCCCCGTCGCCTCTATTACCGTTGGAACTACAAGACTCGATGTCATAGTTTTTCTCCTATTTACTCCTGTCTACTCCTGGCGCTGCCGCACAAAGTAGTAATGAACGAGCGAACTTCTTCCGGTCGCTCCTTGATCCAGAATTCCAACCAGCAGCCAGCCCTGACTACCCAGTTCATTCAAATGCTCGATTGAGGGCAAATCTTCTTCCCGTGCGTCGACGCTGAGAACGCGATATTCCCAACGTAACGGCTCGCTGTGGACGCTCTCATAGACCATAGGAATCGGTAATGAAAACCGGACATCCTTTTGATCGGATAAGAGATCTCCAAAATGAAATGCCATAGGACATAACCTCCTTTGTAAGGCTTGTTTGGCAAGGACGACCGCCAGGCTCGCCCCTACCTTATGCGGGTGACCTTTCAGTCCTCCAATTGTTGCTAGAAACTGGACATTGCTTCCACTTGCATATTACCATGCCGATAGCCTATACTAATAGACAAAAGATATGCTTTTAGCATAGTTTCCATCGAAGATATGCCATAAGCATACATAGAAAGGGAATACGATGGCAGATTTGCAAGAAATTGTGGGAAGAGTGATCCGGCGCGAACGACAAGACCGGCAGATGACGATCAAAGAGCTTGGAGATAAGGCGGGACTTTCAGAAATTTACGTAGGTGAGATTGAACGAGGGCAGAAGTATCCCTCCTCGAAGGTTCTTGAAAGTCTGGCTAACGCGCTCGACCTGGATATAGCGGATTTGCTAGAACTGATGGCGGATGAAATTCGTGGCGAACGTATGCCACAAACCGCGAACGCTATCGGCTTCACGTTGCCATCCACGCCCAACCAGCCTCACCGCATCGTGGTCAAAAAGATTGTCAATATGCTCAACGAGGGTGAGGTGGAGAGCGTAGTAAACTTCAGCGAATTTTTGCTTTCCAGGCGTATTAATCAGTAGCTTGAGAAGCCGGAATCCGTGGAAGTTTCTTCTCTACTCCCACGGTAGGATTGCCCCGTAATCATGCGTAAGCGTTAACGCATCCTTCGGCGTATTGACATGGCGTGGGGGCGACTCGAAAGATTGATAAGGACGCAGGCGCAGGCGAACGCGCCGCTCCCTGATAACACGCTCTCTTGTCGCATCACGCACCGATTCCGGCATTGGCTGGCCGGCCATCAAGCTTGAAATAGCCATACTCATGTCAACGACTTTTTCAAGGTCGGTATCGATGGTAGCATCGATTTCGGCGTGGCAGTACAGCAGCAGATAAGATGGCGGCCACTTCTCGTCGAGAACACAGAATGAAACTTTAGGGTCGCGCTTCACGGATTTGGCTTTGCCGCGGCCCTCCATAGTAGAAATAAGCAGGTCATTTCCGTCCATGACGTAGTAGACGATTGTCATGGCCGGGCCTGAGTTCTTGCGATTCGTGCCGAAAACACCCACGCGGTGAGCGCGAACGAAAGCTCTTCGTTCTTCCTTATTCATAGTCTACCCTTTCTTCAAGTGCTTTCTTCAGGTTTCAGGAACTGGCAGAACCTGCCCGCCTTCCTGACTTTTTAGGTCCGGTGGCATTCATACCACCCTGCGAGATTTGCAGGGCCGTTCGTACAGCTGCCGGTTCGTACTCCGGCGTCAATTGAGCCAGAAGCGTCAGGGCGGTGCGAGCAAGATGCTGTGTCAAACGATATGCCGCCGTTTCAGTATCTCGCGCAACACACGCCTGCAAAATCGCCTCATGTTCAGTATCAGCGATCACGCGATTACGAGGATCGCTCTGCATGTACATGCGCCGGTAAAATGTGCAGCGATCAGCATAGCCCGCGATTGTATCATAGAGATATTCACCGGCGTATGCTACGAGGAGCCTGTGAAACCGGCGGTGTGGTTCCTCCCGGCTCTCCGCGTCTCTGGCAGCAAGTAATTCCGCGAGCGTGTTTTGCAGCATAGCGATATCATGCGCATGCAGGCGAGGAACGGTCAATCGAATGCCCAGTGCCTCGAGGAGAACGCGGCTGGCATAGATACTGTCAAGAACCCGCGGATTGAAAGAGGGAATGCGGGCGCGCTGGTTATGTTCAGCCTCGACCAATCCCTCCTTTTGTAGCATGCGTAGCGCTTCCCGCAGCGGCGTGCGGCTTACTCCTAGCGCTCCCGCCAGTTCAACCTGCGACAGCATAGTTCCAGGTGCATAGGCTCCATCCAGAATCAGCTTGCGCAGGCGATAATACAGAGCCACAACCCCGTTCAAATCCTCCCCTTTATCAATGGAAGGTAAAGGTTGGATTTTCCCGGAGCTACTGCCCATTGCGCTTCTCCTTAGCAAGGATCGGATTGCGAAATAAGAAATTACTTAAGGCACAAGGCAAAATACGCTTCCTTTTGTTCGTTCTGTAAGGACGAAACTGCATACATATCAGCAGCTAATGGGTTGTAATTTCCCTTTCTGCATGTTACATTTAGCAGCAAGTGTATACATTAGTTTATGTTTTGTCAAGGTTTATCCCAGGAGTCCTCGTGCTCGCGAGTTCTTGCTGTAAAGTTCAGCTAGCACGTATTTAGTTGTACATCCCTTCGAAAGGAGATTTTTTATGTCAATTGTGAACGTCAAGCGTATCTCACATGTGGCATTGAAGACGAAAGATGTGGAGCAACAGATGGATTTCTATACAAAGATGGTGGGATTGGGTGAAACTGAGCGCGATAGCGCAGGTCGAGTCTATTTACGCTGCAATGCCAACCATCATTCCCTGATCCTCGTGCCATCCACTGAGACTGGGATTGACCACTACGCACTGGAAGTCGGCGGGCCGGCGGAATTCGAGACCGCGGCTACGGCTTTGACGCATGCCGGTATCCCGTATGAGATCGAGCAATCAGATGAACTCGGTCAGGGCACTTCTTTACGCTTGCGCGATCCCGAAGGATTTGTGATTGAATTGATCGGCGAGATGGCGCAGGTCGACGCGAATTATGGGCCGCGCGCTGTTCAACCGCGCAAACTTGGCCATATCACTTTCAAGGTAAGTGATTGCAAACGCAGCGCCGATTTCTACCAGGAAGTGCTGGGATTCCGCATTTCCGATTGGGTGGAAGATAAGTTCGTCTGGATGCGCTGCAATCCGGATCATCATGGGATTGCATGTTCCGTTGGTGATATGGCAAAGCTGCATCACTTCGCATTCGAGGTACAGGACCTTTCTTACCTGGCACGCCAGGCCGATCATCTCGCGCAGAATGGCTATTCCCTGATTTACGGGCCTGGTCGCCATGGACCCGGCAAGAATCTATTCGCCTATTTTCGGGACCTTGAGCGGAATATAGTCGAATTTACCTGCGATGTGCAGCAGATCTGGGATGACGCAACATACGAACCAAAGGTCTGGAGCATGCAGGAACAATGGTCGAATGTCTGGGGATCGCCTAAACCTGCCGATTTTTAATAGTGCAGGGGAGAACACCATGCGTATTCGCCCGCTCGAACCAGGTGAATTTGATGCGAGCCTGGCACCTGTGCTGGAGGATATTCTGCGCCTGCGCGGCACAGTCTATAACCTGCACCGGGTGCTTGCCCATAGCCCGAAGGCCTTACGCGCGTTCATGACCTTCTCAGCATACGTTCGTGATGAAGCCGACTTAAGCCCACGCCTGCGCGAACTGGCCGTGCTACGTGTGGCAACACTGCACAACGTGGCTTACGAAATTGCGCAGCATCAAGGCCCGGCAAAACGAGCAGGCCTGACGCAGGAACAGATTGCAAATGTTGCCAACTGGCGCGAACATGTAGATATCTTCGAGCCACAAGACCGTGCCGTGCTGCAATTTGCGGAGGAGACAGCCAGCACGTTCCGCGTTTCCGATGCAACCTTTTCCACCGCCAGCCAATATTTAAGTGAAAGCGAAATGGTTGACCTCGCACTTGTTGTAGGATGGTATCTGCTCTGCGCCTCTGTACTTGTGCCATTTGAAATTGAGCTTGAGGATTAACGATCACCATTTCTCATCTTTCCCAGGAGTGGCCTGTTCAGTATCGCCTCAATAGTTAAGAATCGTACTAAATGGGTGGGAAGTTTAGTACGCGCTTTTTTAGCTCATGAGTTGGAAGAGCGATGAATGAATGAAAGAGGCAATATATGACAGACCAGAATAACATCAATGAACAAAGCAAGCAGCAAAACCTGGAGCCTGATCGCGTCCAGAACGATCAACAGTACCTGACGACGAACCAGGGTGTGCGCATCAACCATACGGACGATTCTCTCAAGGCTGGAGAACGAGGACCAACGCTGCTGGAAGACTTCCACTTCCGTGAAAAGCTCATGCACTTTGATCACGAGCGCATACCGGAGCGTGTAGTGCATGCCCGTGGCAGCGGCGCCTTTGGATATTTCCAGGTCTATGAGCCAATGACCGAATATACGAAGGCAAGTTTTTTGCAAAATCCCTCGGTGAAGACGCCCGTCTTTGTGCGCTTTTCAACAGTAGTCGGCTCGCGTGGCTCGGCTGATACAGTACGTGATGTGAGAGGATTCGCGACGAAGTTTTATACCTCGGACGGTGTGTTTGACCTGGTGGGAAATAACTTCCCGGTCTTCTTCATTCAGGATGCCATCAAATTCCCCGACCTGGTACATGCCGTCAAGCCGGAGCCACCTGACGAGATGCCGCAGGCAGCTACGGCTCATAATACGGCCTGGGATTTCTTCTCATTGCTACCTGAATCGACTCACATGGTGATGTGGCTACTCTCAGATCGCGCGCTGCCGCGCAGTTTCCGCATGATGGAGGGCTTTGGAGTCCACACCTTCCGCTTCGTGAACGATCAGGGCAAGGCGCGCTTCGTCAAGTTCCACTGGAAGCCGGTGCTGGGCACCTATTCGCTGACCTGGGACGAGTCACAGCAACTGGCAGGAAAGGACCCCGACTGGCTGCGGCGCGATCTCTGGGAGGCCATCGAGAAAGGCGATTATCCAGAGTACGAACTGGGCGTGCAGATGTTCGAGGAATCGGAAGAATTTGCCTTCGCCTTCGATATTCTTGATCCAACCAAGATTTTGCCGGAGGAAGTCATACCCGTGCGGCTCATTGGTAAGATGACCTTGAACCGCAACCCGGACAACTTTTTCGCCGAGACAGAGCAGGTTGCGTTCCATCCAGGTCATGTCGTACCCGGCATTGACTTTACTGATGACCCTCTCTTACAGGGCAGGCTCTTTTCGTATCTCGACACCCAGCTGATTCGCCTGGGTGGGCCGAATTTCGCCGAGATACCTATCAATCGCCCCGTATCACCTGTTCATAACAACCAGCGCGACGGATACATGCGGCAGGCAATCAACGAGGGCCGGGCGAGTTACTACCCAAATTCGCTTGGCAAGGGCTGTCCGATGCTGGCGCCTGAGACGGCCCACGGCTATGTACATTATGCCGAGAAGATCGAGGGGAGAACGACTCGCGCTCGCAGCGAGAGCTTCAAGGACTTCTTCAGTCAGGCAACGCTCTTCTGGAAGAGCCTGACGTCGGTCGAGCAGGACCACCTGGTTGCCGCGGCCCACTTCGAATTAGGCCATGTGAATGTCAAAGAAGTGCGTGAGCGCATGGTCACGCTATTCAATTATGTTGACCATGATCTGGCAGTCCGCGTTGCGGAGGGTATCGGCGTGCCAGCTCCGGCAGAAAGAGTACATCCCAGCATCACTACTCCCACAGGCCGCCGCAATGTCGAGCGTTCTCCTGCGCTCAGTCTGGAGCACCTGGCGAAGAATACCATTAAGAGCCTGCGCATTGCGGTACTGGCCGCGGATGGCGTCGATGCCAATGCTTTACAAACCGTGAAGAAGGCGCTCGAGGAGAAAGGAGCGCATGTATTCGTCATCGCGAAAGGCCCTGGCTCTGTTAAGGGGGCAAAGGGCCAGGCAGTGCAGGTCGATGCCAGCGCAATTACGACCAGTTCGGTGATGTATGACGCGGTATTCGTTCCGGGTGGTCAGGAAAGCGTCTCGCAATTGCTGAAGCAAGGGAATGCTCGCCATTTCGTTGCCGAGGCCTTTAAGCATGGCAAGCCAATCGGGGCCGTAGGTGAGGGCGTCGAATTACTTGTGCGCTCCGACCTTCCGGGCCTATCCTCAGGCGGTGCGCTATCGAGCGGAGGACTGTCCAATTCAAATGGCGTCGTGACCATGCGCAACATGTCGGACATGAACTCGTTCATCCAGCAGTTTACAGCCGCCATAGCGAAACATCGCCACTGGTCTCGCCCGCAGGAGCAAGTACCAGCTTAAGAAGAGAGTGATGGCTAGATGCTTCCAAGTTGATCATGCGGCATGGGTAGGCAACAGAGAAACCTCCTTCTCCTTGTCAGGTGCGAACGGACTGCCGATATGACGAAGAATCTCGGCAGGCGTCCGAGCCAGTGCCTGAAAATGCGCCTCCAGATCCGCAAGGAGGAGGTCGAAGGTGCTACGATGATGATTATGCGTGACCACCCGCCGCGAGACGCGCCAGAGCCATTCAATACGGTTGGCGTCAGGATCATAGGCAGGGGTGTAGACCAGGCGCAGATGCTCTTTGAGTTCGGCCAGCATACCGCGCACGAGGAGAGAGCCAGCCGAGGTATGGGTCTTGAGATTGTCGGCAATCACGATGGCGATGCGTCCTCGTTGTTGAGAACGAGCCACAGCGCTACGCACTTGTTGACAGAAAACATCAGCAGTGCGCCCTGCGGCAACGCGGCCATCAAACCAACCATCACGCCAGTCCAGCAGGCCAAAGCCATAGACTTTCCGATTATCCCCAGGTGCTTCAACCAGGCGTTGCCCGCATCGTCCTTTCTGAGACCAGACGCGCGTGAGAGTGGGGTGAAAGGCCACTTGCATCTCGTCTTGCAGATACAGGTCAGCCTGTGGCAGCAGGGCAAGCAAATCAGCCAGGTCGTCGGGAAGCTGATCCCAAAGGTCAGCCTCAACCAGATCATGAACGGGTAGAGGTTCGGGTACAGTTGTACCGGCTAAAAGAACCTCTACCCGCAGGCGTTTCCCACGTAGTCCGTTTTCTCTTCCGCCTTGCGCTTCAGCGTCCAGGTGGAACGTTTGCAGACGTAGTCATGGGCATGTAAGTACACGCGAACCGTCTCTTCGGTGACGTGAATACCTGTCTGCTGGCCCAGATACGCCGCAAGTCCCTCGGTAGTCCAGTTCGCGGTCTCTACACCGACTTCATGAGGGTCCAACTCAATCACTCTCAGCAGTTCGGTTTCCCAGGCCGTTGTGACCCGTCGCTCTCGGCCTGGGGCAGTGCTCCGTGGAACGGCATCCAATCCGCCGTTCAAGAAGCGCTTGAGCACACGCACGACAGTGTCCGGGCTGCGCAGCACGGTTTGGGCAATCTGGCTCGACGTTTGTCCTCGCTGCGAGAGCAAGAGCATCTGGTAGCGTGTGCGTGTTTCGGCATCCGTTGTTTCTTCATAGCGCTGGCGCAGTTCGGCCAGTGTTGGTTTCTCCAATGAAGTGAGGGTTATGGGAGCGGTCATTCCGTCTTCCTTTCGTCACTTTTCCACTTCTCTCTGACACCTCGTCATGAGAATCGGCCACACACAGCCCTCTTGTTGTAATACATCGTTGCCGCCCCATCGCCCGTCTCGGCAGCGCTTCACACCTGAGCATTTTCTCCGAGCAAGAAGATCAAGTACTCCTTTTTACGCTGTTCCATCTCCTCCTCTGGAAAGACCGGCGCTTTCCCTAAAAGGGAAGCCTTAAACTCTTTGACCAAGGCATCGCGCAGTGGTGTCTTGCTATGACCCAGGCGGAGCTTTTTTCCTTCCGGTACTCTGATCCCTTCCCGCTGGAGCAGGTACCTGGCAAAGGCCAGTTCAGGCGTCAGCCCATCGGCTAACAAGACTCCCATTTGCTTGAACAGTTCGTCTGAGACCAGGATGGGCGCTTCCAGAAGCAGAGCTAATCCGATGGCGTCGCCAATACGCATCTGTTTCATCTGCTCTTGCACCATCGAGTCTGCGCGCCACCTGAGTTGGCACCGACACAGATGATAGAGAGGAGGAAGCATTGAGTAACTTTCTATGCGTACCTCTTCCAACTTGTAGTTCAGCAACGTGAGTGTCTCAGCCATCAGATGGATGGAAAGAGGGCGTGGCAGGGTCAAGTGATTCAAGGCAGCAACAATGGGCAAGGCTTCGTGCCGCTCAATGCCGAACACCAGCAGGCGTTGACCTGGTTCGTCGATCAAGGAAACGCTGTATAGCAAGGGGCTATCAATCGTAAAATTTCTTCTGACACCCTCTACCTTTACAGGGATCATGAACATCCTCCATTTTTCTCTCTTCAGAATGTACCCAATGTTCCTGAGTCTTCGCCAGGTTTCTGTCCAAAAGGACTGACCCCCGATCTGCGCATCATATGACGAGGTGTTTTCTCTCTCATTCTATCATATCTCCGCAGGATCTATCTGGAAGCATATAGCGTGTACAGACCCCAACGGCAGGCCACAATGCGGCCTGCCGTTGGGGTCTGTACACGCTAGCTATCACCTGGATACTCATGATAAACTAACAGCGATAACCATTAGAATGCTCGTCTCAAAAATATCTGGTCTTAAGGAGTATCTATATGAAAGCTATTTATCTGCATTCAAAACAAGAAATAGAGGCTTACCTGCGACGCGATACCTTCCTTCATATTTACTCGCTTGGTGATCTAGACGATTTTTTCTGGCAATACACAACCTGGTATGCCCTGGTCAATGATCAGCAAGAAATAAGCGCAATTGCGCTCATCTACTCAGGGATTCATGTTCCCGTCCTGCTGGCCCTTTCCGAAGAGCCCGGAGATGATCTGGGCGAATTACTGCAATCCATTTCGCATCTTCTACCCCGGCATTTCTATGCGCACCTCAGTGGGGACCGGGCTCCTATCTTCGAGAGAGACTACGCGATACATTCATTCGGACCGCATTACAAAATGGCGCTGATCTACAAAGAGCGGGTAGATACTATCGATATATCCAGAGTTATTCCACTCACCGTTTCCGACCTACCAGCCTTGCAAGCACTCTATCAGGCAAGCTATCCGGTCAATTCATTCGACCCGCGCATGCTCGAAACCGGCTACTATTACGGTATCCGGCGAGGTTCAGACATCATCAGCGTGGCAGGCATCCACGTCTATTCGCAACGTTACAAAGTAGCAGCTCTAGGCAATGTGACAACGCACCCCGAATTTCGTGGTCAGGGCCTGGGAACGGCAGTATGCGCGAAACTCTGCCAGGCTCTGCTGCATACAGTTGATCACATCGGATTGAATGTGAAGGCGGATAATATGAGCGCAATATCTGCTTATAGAAGGCTGGGATTTGAGGTTGTTGCGGAGTATGGGGAGTATGAGATGAAGTTGAGATAGAGGGAACTTTTCCCCATCCCCCATCGTCTGCTTGTTGAACCATCCAAATAAACTCAACAAGAGGAGACCAGACGATGATGAAACGACTTGCAATCCTTGTATCCGCGCTCGCATTCTTCCTATTGCAATCCCAATCCGCACTGGCTTGCGGCGGATTGATAGCACCCGATGGTGATGTGCATCTCACCCGCGCCAGCACACTTGTTGCGTGGCATAATGGCATCGAACACTACCTGACCAGTTTCACCTACCAGGGCAGTGAATCCGATATTGGTTGGATTGTACCTCTGCCTGCCGTACCCATGAAAATCGAAGAGGGGGGAGCCTGGACGCTGCAGCGACTCGCAATCGAAACGCAACCTCAGCCAACCGTAGTAATTAACGCTTCTGCAAGTATGGCATCCCCAGCGCAGATTTTGCAGCAGGTGAAGATCGAAGCGCTCAATATCACGGTGATCCGGGGTAGCGGACAGGCCATATTGAACTGGGCCACCGGCAACAGCTTCTTCCTGAACGGTGATACACGCGACCATCTGCTTACCTATGCGAAAGGCAGCCCGATTTTCATGGCCGCGAAATATGATACCGCGGCAGCGAAGGCACGCGGCCAGCTTGAAGGCGATGGCGTGCCCATCCTGATTACCATGAAGACCCCAAATTTGTGGGTACCCCTCGAGGTGCTGGCTCTGGATGGGCAGCAAGTGCAGGCCGACATTTACCTGCTGACCGATGAACCTGTTAATACAAGCGAGGTTGATGCGAAAATTGGACAATCCGCTGTGGGCACCGAAGTCCCAGGTGCGCCCGGTCTGAAAGTAGCATTTCAGGAACAGATGACTCCCACGCTTTACCACGACCTGTCAAGCGACCGCAATATGAGCTGGGTTCCATCAAATGGCTGGTTGACCTACCTGAGTCTCGATGCGCCTGATACATCGGTCACGTATGATATGGGCGTCGGTACTTCAGGTGTGATACGTATTGCCCATTTCGGCACCCCGCCGGCTCAGGTGGTCACTGGACCGCAATCAAACGCACTTCCGGGCTGGTTGCCAACACTGCCTATGGGAACTCCGCAGTTTGCCGAATCGCTGCTCATCATGCTGGGCATCGTCGTGGCGCTGGTCCTGATCTTCCGCGCGCGGGGGCGTTACCTGGCAAGACAAGCCTGATTTGCTATTAGTCTGATAGCTTTTTGCCTTCAGGCACACACTAAAATTCACATGAATCGAGCCTGTATGTGCCGGTATATACGACACCTCGCCGTATGATACTTGAAAGGGGAGTCAATCCGTTTGGACAAAAAAGAGATGTTCTGGTGATTACCTATAAGGGGCGAGAGATGCTTCGTGGCACTCAGCATGACATGCCCGCCCTGTCATGCTGAGTGCCACGAAGCATCTCTCGCCCACTTTCATGCAGCTGAGCCGACGGACTTCTGGGAAATCACCAAAGAGATGTTCTCTTGACGCTTGCAGGTGGTCTATGTCATACTGGTTGTAGCTTGATGAATATCAGCTTGTAATGATTGTCTCGAAGGAATGCTGATGCGTACTCAGATGTAACTGTCCTGATCAGCGAACGTTCGCAGATGCCTCTTCACGCCAGCTTCCCCTGGTGTATTTCCTTGTGCTCGCGCGCCCCCTCATGGCTGTTCCATTTCCCCATTGCGTGTGCCACTAAGAGTGGTCATTACAGAGGAGATGATCGAAAGAAAGGGTCATCTCAAGCAAAGAAAGGAATAGCCATGAGTGAACACCAACAAGCAAGAGGTCATGAGCGCTGGCCGTTGCTGGAATCCGTCAATATGATCGAGATGCTGTCCTACCTGGGCACCTCACCATTGGCCGAAAGGCATGTGACCGATGAGATTGAGTGGGTCATCACCGGGGTCTGGGACAACACCTTTAATGGAGTGGTACGGGCGCAACTCTCGGAGGTGCATGCCGATCAGGTAATCGACGAAGTGACTTCGCGCTTTCGGGAACGAGACATTCCCCACCTGTGGTTTCTCAATGTAGATAGCCGTCCTGCCAATCTGGAGCAACTCCTCCTGGCACATGGCTGGGTACGCTTGCGTCAGGGCGTAGGAATGGCCATCGATCTTTCGGCCATCCTTTCCCCCCTCCCGCCACCACCAGGTCTGAGCATCGAGCGCGTCGTTGATGAAGAGGGGGTGACGCTCTGGGGTACCTTCCATCGCTACCTGGAGGACAACCAGCGGGACGAACCTCGCGAGCGGCTCTACATCAGCCTGGGTCTGGACGGAGATCAACCCCTGCGTCACTACATCGCAAAGTTGGGTGGAGAGCCTGTGGGGGGCCTCTCGCTCTTTCTTGGACGAGAGGCTGCGGGCATCTATAACGTTGAGGTTGCGCCGGCAAAACAGCGTCAGGGGGTGGGAACAGCCATGACACGAGCGGTTCTGGAAGAAGCGAGCAAGCTTGGCTATCGTGTCGGAGTACTCGGTCCAACGCCCGAGAGCCGCTCTATGTATGAGCGCCTGGGCTTCGTGCTGCACGGGCAGGCTCTGTCGATGTACTGGTATCCGCACCAGCCATAGTATGCGGTGACGGAACAGCAGGAACTATGTGCCTGCATGTGCCTGGTGGATTTTCACCAGGCACATGCTTGTATCAATTACAAGCCCTCATTCGTGTACAGGTATGTGCGAAAAGACGTTTTGAGTTGAAAGTACAAGAAGGAGAAAACCATGGCAGTTAACCCAATTCAGCTGCAGAAATACCTGAAAGGTGTGAATTACCCCGTCAGCAAGAAAGACCTGATCAAGCAGGCCGAGCAGAATGGCGCCGACCAGAAGGTGCTTGAAACGCTTAAGCAATTGCCTGACAAGCAATTCGAGGGACCTTCCGGTGTCAGTAAAGCCATCGGTGACATAGATAACAAAAAATAGCGACCATCTGAGCATAAAAATGGGGATGCAAAGCGAATTTGCATCCCCATTTTTATGCTCAGATGGTCACTACTCGCTTGGAGTCTTCGTAGGCGCCGGGTTGACGGTAGGGCCGATCCAGACGGTCTGAATATTCACAAATTCGTGAATGCCAAATGAGGAAAGCTCGCGACCATAGCCGCTGCGTTTGACGCCCCCAAAAGGCAGGCGAGGATCTGACGCGGTCATGCCATTAATGAAGACCGCTCCGGATTCCAGGTGACGAGCTAATTCACGGCCTCGTTCGATATTGCTGGTCCACAGGTTACCGCCCAGGCCAAATTGCGAATCGTTGGCGAGTTCAATAGCGTGCTGGGTATCGCGGGCGCGAATGACGGCAGCCGCGGGACCAAATGTTTCCTCACGGAACATAGGCATCTGCGGAGTCACATTGGTCAAAATCGTTGGAGCATAGAAGTAGCCCTTGCCTTTAAGAGGTTTGCCGCCGAGTATGACTTTCGCCCCCATCTCAACGGAGTCGCACACCTGCTTCTCCAATGACTCACGGAGGTCGCCACGCGCCATTGGCCCGATTTGCGTCTCACGCTCAAGCGGGTCGCCCACCCGCAGCTTCGAGGCGGCCTCGACAAATTTCTGCTCAAACGCATCTGCCACTGAATCGACGACGATGAAACGTTTGGCTGCGATGCAGCTCTGGCCGGTGTTCTGGTAGCGAGCCCGCACCGCCATTTGCGCAGCGGCATCGAGGTCGGCATCTTCCAGCACGATGAAAGCGTCCGAGCCGCCCAGTTCCAGCACATTTTTCTTCAGCACGCGCCCGCTTGTCGATGCCACCACGACACCTGCCGCATCGCTGCCGGTCAGCGTGACAGCGGCGATACGCGGATCGGTAATCAGCTTATCCGTCTCCGCACCCGGCACCAGCACCGTCTTGAAGACACCTTGCGGGAAGCCACTTTCCACAAACATCTTCTCGATCTCCAACGCGCAGCGAGAGACATTCGAGGCATGTTTGAGAACGCTGGTATTGCCTGCCATCAATGCAGGCGCGGCAAAGCGAAAGACCTGCCAGTAGGGAAAGTTCCAGGGCATCAAGGCCAGCACGACGCCGAGTGGTTGAAACGAGACGTAACTATCGGTCGCATTCGTAGAGATATGCTGGTCTGCCAGGAACTTTTCAGCATTCTCCGCATAGTATTCGCAGTTCCAGGCGCACTTCTCAACTTCGGCCTCCGATTCAACAATGGGCTTGCCCATTTCTAGTGTCGCGGTGCGCGCCAGTTCGGCTTTATGATCGCGCAGGTGGCTGGCGATGCGGCGAAAGAGCGCGCCGCGTTCGGCAAACGATGTCTCGCGCCATTGCCGAAATGCATTGCGGGTCTGGTCAAGCGCTTCATTGATCTGCGCCTCGGTATAAGGCTCGAAGGTTTCAATGACTTCTCCGGTGGCCGGATTTATGGATTGAATGCTCATATACTTCCCCTTCTCTAAAAAGCTGGCGAGTAGCAATAGCTGGAGTATTGCCAGTTGGGTGTTTCTCGCCCTTGTCCGTTGTCCTTCTCTCTATTTTATCCCAAATGAGGAAGCCGTGATAGAACCTCTGAAAGAAGTATTCAACGAAGTGTCAAAACTTCCTGAAGACGAGCAAATGCCCATTGCTGAGATCATCAAAGAAGAATTAGCCTCTGACAGGTTACTTTCTCGATTATAACCTGGACTTTCTCATTTTCGCCAGATCGTCAATCACCAGGCGGCTCGTAATATCAGCAGAGAGTAAGACCCCCGGAACACCGGCGCCAGGATGGGTGCCCGCTCCTACGAAATACAATCCTCCAATATCATTGGAGCGATTATGGGGTCGGAAGTAGGCAGACTGGAAGAGCGTTGGCTCAATCGAGAACGCTGCTCCCAGGTGGCTGCCCAGTTCGGATGCGAAATCGAGCGGCGTGAAGGTATGTTCGGTTATAATGCTGTTCTCTAATCCATGCAGGCCCGCTTCCTGTTCCAGAAAGCGAATGATCCTATTACGGAAAGTGGGTGCCTCGCGTGTCCAGTCAATGCCATGCCCCAGGTTAGGTACCGGTGCGAGTACATAGAGGCTTTCATCGCCCGGTGGTGCCATCGATGGATCGGTCTTCGTCGGAGCGTGCAAGTAGAGCGCCAGGTCGCCCGGAATGCCTTGACCGTCGAAAATAGCGCGAATCAACTGCTGATAGCGATCAGGCATAAAGATCGTGTGATGGCGCAAGTGTTCATACCGGCGGTTTAACCCCAGGTACAACAGGAAGCAGCTCATAGAGTAGCGGTACCGTTTCATACGGCTACTCGTAGGCTGGGAACGGTATGATGCTGGCAAGAGTGTGAGAAGGGTAGAGGCAACATCGCTATTAGCGACCACAACATCAGCCTCGAACGCTGTCCCATCTACCAGCCGGACTCCCGTCACACGCCGCGCTTTGAGAATAAGTTGCTCGACGGGCATACCGCAACGGACTTCACCGCCGAGCGAGCGAAACAGGCAGGCCATTGCTTCGACGAGCGTGTACATTCCACCCATCGCGAAATGCACGCCGCCAACCCGCTCGAGATAGGGCACGATGCTGTAGATGGCGCTGGCGCGGAAAGGATTACCTCCGATGAAAAGCGGGTGGAATGAGAAGACCATGCGGAGCTGTGGATTGCGGAAGTAGCGCGAGACAAAAGCGTAAACACTGCGCTGTGCGCCGAGGCGCACTAACTCCGGCGCAACCCGCAGCATTGCTCCTGCCGTGAGGAAAGGCTGATTGGCCAGATCCGCAAATGCGCGCCGGTAAATGCGTTGTGTATCGACAAGAAAGGCGCGATAGCCTGCTACATCGCGTGGCTCAAACCGGGCGATCTCCGCCTCGTCCTCGGCGGCCGTTCCCCAGTAATCAAAATGGCGTCCATCGCGGAAGTAGATGCGATAGAAAGGGCTAAGGGGAATAATCGGCACATCTTCTTTCAGACTTCGACCGGCAGTAGCCCATAGATCCTCCAGCAAATGTGGCGCGGTAATCAGCGTGGGTCCCGTATCAAAGGTGAACCCGTCTTCCTTCAACTGGTAGGCTCGGCCCCCCAGCTTTTCACGGGCCTCTACAAGCGTAACAGCGTGCCCGGCAGCTTGTAAGCGAATGGCAGCGGCAAGACCCCCAAATCCACCACCGATAACGATTACCTTGCCATGATAACGCTCGCTCGTCATCAAACCGGCACGATCATGAGAAAGTAGCTGCATCATAGTTGAATGGCCTCCTCAGTATGGGAACATGCAGAACCGGCTATTTGATTCGAGAGACCGCGTACCCGTTTCTCAATCGCCTGCAACAGGTGGGTAGAGTCGGGATAGTCATCACGGAAGAGCGCCGGGCCGAAGCGCAGCGTGATATACCAGCGCTCCCCTTGGACATAGGTAAATCCCGCTGGTATGATGGACACCCTGGTGTTCCCATCTCTCTCTGCCATCTCTACCAACCTGGCAAAGCCTGGGCGGAATGGAAGAAAAGCGTCCTTATCCTTCTTCGGTGTGGGTGCAGGGTCAATGTTGGGATACGCCTCTGGAAAAATCACTAGCGCCTCGCCATTGCGTAGCAATTGAACCGAGTCCCTGGCTGCTCGCCGCAGGTAGCGCCCGAACTCGCCTCGCACATATGCACTACTGGCCGCTATAGAGACGCGATTTATCGTATCTTCAGCCTCTCCAAGCCTCTCGATGCGCAACAGCGCAGGCCAATCAACCATAGCACACGCCCACTCCATCAGCCTGCGTAGCCAGCGCTTCTGAACCCAGTCAAGTGCTACCAGAATGTGTAGACGTCGTGGGACAGTTTCGAGCAGAACGCATCCATCATAGAGATGATGAAAGTGGCGCGCGACGATTAGCACCGGGCCAGAGCGCGGTACGTATTCCAGCCCCTCGACCATCACCCGCACCTTGCGGCGGGTAAGCATCCGGCTACCAGTGTACACCGTTAGCAGCGAGAGGCGCCTGGCAATTGAAACCCTGGGTTCACTTGTTGCAGCCACCTGCCGCATTTTTCTAGTTGGTTTGAACAGTAGAGCCAGCGATGCAGGGAGCAGCCCGAGTACTATAGCTACCAGCACGGGAATCCAGAGTCCCACACTCAGGTTCAGGGCAATGGCAAAGCCGGTGTTCGCGGCATATACGCCGAATGGAAACCACGTCGCTACAGCCTGCGCATCAAGATTAGCACGCCAGAGCAGGCGACTGAGTCCCATGTAAATCAGGCCGGTCAGCGACCATCCAACCAGGTTACTGATTGGCATGCCGAAGTAAGGGCCACCCTGGTGCCATATCCAGAAGTGGATGGGCAGGCTTTGACTGGCCATCGCCGGGTCCAAAGAGAGATCCCAGACCGTCAGGAAATAGACCCCCAGTGCCAACGACCAGCCTGTACGATGGCGAAGCCGTAAGCCGGCAACAATCACATTTGCCAGGATATACGAGGTAAACCCCATGTAGAACCACGACAGGGGAATAGAGTAAGGAACAAGGCCGGCCACTTTCCAGCCAAGAAAACTTGTGTAGGAATAAGGCCCGAAAGGGAATCCTGTGCTGGTTCCGAGCAATTCCATGCTTAAAGGGATCGTGGTTGCGACGGCAAAGAATATGAGCGTCTTGCGCGTGCCAACCATGAACAGGCCGAAGAGCAGCACTGCCGCAGCCCCGAAGAGGATGTGCAGCGACCCCGCGTAGACGATGCCAAAATTGAATACTTCCACCGCGAAAGGACTGTTCGCCCACAGTTCAGGGTGTGGCAGCGCGATCAGGAGACCGCCGAGGCCAAATAGCAGGGCCGCCAGGTGACAGACAAAGAGGATTTTAATAGTTCTCATAACGTTTCTCCACGAACCAGAATACGACCACGCCAGATGTGGCGACGTTGCAATGCGCTTCTCGCCAACTGAATAGTCACAGGTATGTCACAGAGCGGTGAGAGCCAGTAAGACCAGGGATGGCGGCAATACGCCCGGGCGATGCCAAAGAGTACTCCTATACGCATAGCCGTTAGTCCGCCATTCAGCACCATAAACCTGCTACGTCGCGCATGTCCAATCACGAGAAAGAGGAATAGCGGTAGTGGTAGTGCCTGCACCAGCGCCACTTCGAGCCATCCAAGCAACGTATTTATGCCTGAGTATTGATCATGCATTGGAAGCGAGCGAGGCCAGTTGCGCCAGGTATCGCGCCAATCAGCGTACATTTTGACGCTCACAAGATCGCCGGCCTCGTAAAAACCGGTGGAATAGCCTCTTGCCACAAGCGTTCGCGCAATCGTAACGTCTTCACAGACAGAGTTCCGGGCCTCCAGAAAGCCACCGCATGCTTCCAGCGCATCCCTGCGAAACAGGAAGCACTGTCCATTCGCCTGTACTTCGTCTACGCGCGTGAAGGCCTTTCCGGGTATGCCAAAGCGATAAACCAGCGTGGCGAGTAGTGAGGGATGCAATAGTCCCTCACCAATGCCATTGATCTCTTGCTGCGTTGCTATACTTAGAGCCGAGAGCCCGCCTCGTTTTGCTCGCCCAAGCAGCGCGCGCGTCAGTAGAGCGCCAGGGCGAACATCAGCGTCCACTGTGAGAATCCAGCGCGAGTCAGGGTCGGCAGAATGCAATCCGACCTGCAATCCCCAGGCTTTGCCGTTCCAGTTCGAAGGGATGGGACTCGCATTCACGAGGCGCACGCGTGCATCACGCCCCGTGTAAATATCAACCAATTCTTGCGTACCATCATCTGAGCCGCCATCCACCACCACAATCTCGTTTACTTCTGCACTCTGGACAATCAGTCCTTCCAGGCATGGTGAGAGCCTGTCATACTCGTTAAGCACCGGTACAATGACAGAAACACGCTCCTCGCCAGCGACCAATGCCTCTTTGGGCGAGATACGCTCTCCTCCTGCGCTACGGAGCAAACGCAAGATGACGCGTATACCCAGGAAAGCCTGTGCAACAACGATCATTGGCTCCAGGAAACTGAAGATTCTCTTAGTCTTCAAAGACTACCTCCACTTCGCTACTGGTGGTGCCCTCTCCACAGCGCCAGAGCTGATCGAGTGTAAAAGCGATAGCAGCCTCCCATAGTTTCTCTGGAAAGCTGGTCGCCGCACGGGAGCGCAGTACGTCGTAATGTTTCCCCTCTATCGCTCTGAGTATGCGGCGATAGAGCCGGCCTGCCACGAGTATGGGCAATCGGCAGTTGCGAGGAAGTAGCCAGATGCCCGACATACCATGAACATAGTAGCGGTGAGCACGTGCAACCTGGTAACGCATCATGGCGCAGAAGCGATCATCTGGCCCGTGCTGATTCTGGTATAGCTGGATCAGATGGGCGCTCGAACTACCGAAACGTTCCAGGTCCTCCTGTGGCAGGTAGATACGACCAGAAGCGAGATCGCCTCCTACATCCCGCAGGATATTCGTCAGTTGCATCCCAATTCCCAGACTTTGCGCAGCGGCCAGCCCTTGAGAGGATTTGACACCCAGGATATAGGCCATAGCCAGCCCCACCGTTCCCGCGACGCGGTAGCAGTAGCAGTAGAGTTCGCTAAAGTCGCGAATCTCTCCCGGCTCCAGGTCTGATGCAAGCCCATCAAGAAAGTCCAGGAAGATGGGAATGGGAACGGGACGTTCAGCCAGTACAGCGGCCAGCCTCGCTCCAAGAGGTTCCCGTGGCGCGGGAAGCAGGCAGCCCGATATGAACCAGTCCTTCCAGGCATCCAGTTCTAAACGAATATCCTCGAGCCGGCGACCCTCCACCGGTTTATCTACCAGGTCATCCAATGTACGAAAAAAAGCATAGAGAGTAATCACCAGTTGTCGATGCTTCGGCGGTAGAAAGCGCGCAGCAAAATGGAATGTCCGTCCATGAGTTGCCAGGAGCCCCTCATCTGAACTGCTTGAAGTGGTAAGCCATTGTTGCGAAAGGATACCGGCCTCGCATTGTTTCCCTGCCGGTTCGATGCTTCCGGTATCTTTTTTGCCTATCTCTACCATTCTCATATCGAACTTACGCTTCCTTCCCTACACTATCAGGAGTCAGCTATACCGGCCTATACCGGATGCATTGGTGGCTTTTCTTCGAGAGCTTTGCTCACACGAAGCTTAAAGAATGTCTCCACGTAGTAGATGCGAGATCGAGAGAGAACGGGTGTATTCCTGTAACTACACAATGTGCTATTAGAATCTGTGTCCGGGGAGGCCTTGATACGCTCGCAGTTTACTGGAGCATGAGAAAGGGGAAATACCCATTCGTATGCTATAAAGCATCTTTTCATCAGGTCGCGCTGATGGCATGTTTATACGGCTAAGCGGACATAAAAATCTGTCGCGGCGGCATCTGACCGGCCAGTTGCGCCGGATAAAACGCGCCTAATGCGCCAAGAATCATCCCAAGAGCAGCAGCAATGACAACAGCCCCGATGAATAACAACGGCAACCAGATATGATAAGCCACGAGAAAGATCAGGATGGCAACAATCCCTCCTGATGACCCGCCCGCAAAGCCTAGCATTATGCCCTCTCGCACAACTTCTTGCGCGACGGTGCGACCGCGCCAGCCAATCGCCAGCAGCATAGCAAATTCGCGCTTCCGCTCGCGTACCATCATCAGGATTATCAATCCCGCCGTCAAAACGGCGCTGGCACAGGTCAAAGCTGCCGTCACGAGATGGATGCCCGAAAGGGTAATTTGTACCTGCTGCCCCAATAGCGTCGTATAGAGCAGGCCATCCAGCCCCCAGTAGACCAGCAGCATCAGGCT
The DNA here is from genome assembly GCA_035653615.1 of Ktedonobacteraceae bacterium. Lineage (NCBI taxonomy): Bacteria > Bacillati > Chloroflexota > Ktedonobacteria > Ktedonobacterales > Ktedonobacteraceae > Ktedonobacteraceae bacterium. The sequence continues at coordinate 255,144 of DASRBN010000042.1, forward strand.
CACCAATCCGCAAGCCCCCAGAATAGAAAGCACGACGAGCGCTATACTCCCCGGTCGATTGAAGACCTGCCGGTAAAACATGAGCAACCACCAGGGCCGGTTGCTTATAGCACCAGGCACCTGACCTTCATAGGAAATCCTGCGGCGGAGCCGTAGGGGCCGATTGATCGCGCCCACCGCCGATTCATCGGCCCCCCGTACCACTTGCTTACCACCTTGCGAAAAAATGATAGCACGACTTGCAAAAGTGGAAACAATTATGTAAAGTAGAATTGCAGCGCTTAAAGCGTATAAAATGGTGACCGGCGCGATAGATGGTATCCCCAACTGGTTTAACAGTAAGGCAAATCCGCATGCGGGTAGTGCTGCCAGGAAGGCCGTAACCATCGATTCGATGAACGATTCGATCAATATCCTGCTACCCTGCCATCCTATGCGCACGAGGATTGCGAATTCGGCTGCTCGACCGCGGGTTGATAACAACGCGGCCGCTACCAGCGCCAGGGCAGCGACACTGACCTCAGAGAGCAGCAGCAAAATGTTTGCGCCACTCACTCCACTCGCAATGGTGACTGCGGCATGCGGTTGAATCCAGATCTCGGAGAAAGTGGAAGTGGATTTATTAGTGAGAGCAATCTGAACCTTTATTTGTCTTCCAGATGCGCCTCTCAGCACATCAACATGCAAACCTGTGCGACGTTCGATATCAGCAGCTACCTGTTGCAGAATCGCCTCGCTGCGCTGGCCAAACGAATCTACCCCGGCAACGCGCACGCGAACGGCGCTCACACACTCTAATCCTGTCAGCTGGCAGGCGACGCTCACGGTCGTGAAGAGCAGCGGCGGGAGGGAGATGACGCTATGCTGCGGCGATAGGCCCGGTGCTTCCGTTCCGGGCTGCGGCAAATAAAGCCCTGCCGCTCCTGATGCTTCCCATGATAACGCATTGTCGCGTATAAGAGGCAGTTTTGTGCTATCGAACGTAGTGAAGCTACCACCACTGCCATTAAATGCGATCCACGGAGTCGTTGCTTCCGGCAGCAGCGGCAAGCGCGTAAGGAGACCACCGGCATCCGAACCCATAGTGAGAACGCTGAGGAGCGGCGGAGCATTGTTCGCGCTTTCCGGTAAAGTCGTTATTGTATAGCCAGGGCGCGCGTAACGTATGATACCTCCGCCTTGTAGTGGCCCATTGAGCCTGGCACTTACAAGGGATGCTACTCCATTTTTACCGGCACATGCGCCCAGGCATGGTATTTGCTGTTTTCCACCCAATTCTAGAGCTAACATATTCAGCAGATTTTTGGCATCCAGTTGCTGCTCCGCGAACATAGCCCAGGCGGAAGACGGAACATTCATATTATCGCCATTTGCTGTGGCCGGGCGATTGTCGCCATTTTTGCCAGGATCAGGCAATGCGGCATATTCTGCCGTGACCATCGCACTGAGGGATGTCCAGGGGTGTGTATCCATCAGCAGGGGAACCCCAACAGCTCCACCGGACTTCATAGGCCTAGGTTGCCATTGCAGACCCGATAGCCCGGCTTCTGCGCCTGGATCAATACCTACCAGCAAGGTTGATAGGGGCCAGTAAGCCGCGACGGTAGCCGTGCCGGAGGCATTGAGTGGTACGTAGGTGAGCTTTGCCGTGTTCTGCCCTGCTATCGCTCTATATGCCGCGAGTGGGAGGATTTCGTAAAGATTCTGGAGGGTGCTCGGCGGAGATTTCGATCCCTGCACCATCAGCCGGGTAGTGACACGATACAATCCTGGCCTGTTGAAGGTGATAAAAACGTATGGCCGAAGCGTTAGCCAGCCGATTACTGCTTCGGGCGCGGCGGCAGCAACATGAGGAATATGAGCGATGGTGTCAACTTGCTGAAGCGAAATCCCTCCATACGTCTGTTCTGGAGCGCCCGGATCAACGATCTGCAGCTGCCGCTCAACAGGACTGAGCGCGGAGGGCGAGCGCACAAGCAGGTCATATGGCGCGGATTGCCAGGCGCGGTTTAACTGCCGGTCGGCGCTCAATGTTGAAAGTTGGGCCAGGCTCGCCAGCAGAGTCGTGCAGATTGAAATGCAGATCAACCCCAGGCAAAGTGTCAGGATACGCGACCAGCGACTCCGCAATGACCACAAGGCAAAACGCAGCAAGGATGCACCTTTCTTCCTACGGGTTTATCGGCGTTGGTGTGGGCAGACCAAGCTCTTGCCGCTTTTCTTGCAGCGAAACCACCGTTACTTTCATTTTGGCATAGCGCGTGCCATCAACAGTGCCAACGAGGACAAACTGGCGCACCTGTCCCGGTCCAACATCCTCGGCAGTACCGGTGGCACTCCCTACAGATTGACCGCTGTTATCCATCAAATCCGCCTGCATGGTCACGTCAAAAGGAAATTTCATCGTGCTCGTATTTTCTACATCGCCAAATATCTCCGCTTGATTATCGGCTATCAGTACACGCGAATCCAGAACGGTGAAATATTTGAGACGCGGATCAGGCTTTGATGACTGATCGTTGCAAGCAGCCAGCGCAAGCGACAGGAGCAGCAACAGGCAAAAGACCTTAGCAAGGACATAGATCATAGAAGCTCTTTTTTTACCAGGACTTATTGCTTTGCCCATGAACGCATCCCATCTATCTCAAATACAGTGATTGCTAAATAATGATGTAATCGCCTGCACGCGAGCGTTTGCGGGCGCAGGCAGGCATAGCGCCCGTGTCGCAGTAGTCGCCACCGCGAAGCTGGAAACCGGTTTCTGATCTATTATACCCCTTGCGATTCCTGGGCCAGAGATCACCAGCGGGACGTGCAGGCTGCTGCCAACGCCCTGCGGCCCCATACCATAATAATTATCAAAGGCAGTCTCATTCACCTGGGCTTCGGAAGCGGTCACCAGGATAACAGTGTTAGAGAGCAGGCCTGAATTAGCCAGCCAGCTGCGTAACAATCCCAATAGTTCGTCGTCTGCCTGCATTGCCCGTGCATAAGCGCCGCCCGGCGCGTCGGGAATAGCGCCTGCTGCTCCTGCCGGGCCAAAAGGTGGATCCAATTCGCTGTAGAAGACGAAGCCGTTAGGATTACTTGCCATATTCTGGATAAGATGCTGCGCAGTCGCCAGCCAGCCGGCGCTATCGAAGACCAGTCCTACCTGGGTAGTCTGCACGCCGCGCGTACTGACATCGCTTAAAGCATACCTGGGACCACCAAGCGCCGCTGTACTCATACCATAACCGAGGGCAACATCGAACAGGCTCTCCTGGCCAAAATTCAGGGCCGTGGGGTCCGAGTTGTACCAGAACGTGGTATCTATGCTATCAGGAGTACCCCACGGCACCAGGTTGGGCCAGGGATCATAGACACGCCAGGATGGGTAGGTGCCGCTGAGCAAGGCATATTGATCGGCAGGATGCCAGCCATAGGGCGCATTCACCTCTGTAGCGGAAGCACCGGAAGTAGCCAGCGCACGCATGTTACTCGCCTCGAGTTGCAGCGCGGGATCATCGAACCAGGAGTCGGCGTAGATGCCGCTCATATCCAGGATGATCAAGTTTTTCGCAACTCCTGGCACAGGTTGACGCTTCCCTGGAGCCAGTTGAGGCAGAAGCGACAGGCGCAAAGAAGATTTTTGCGGTACTACCACGCCTGTTTGCACCACCTCCGGGTACATGAATTGCCCATTGCCATTTTGCAGGTAATAACGCGCCGCCGCCAGGTTGTACTTCCCCGATGCGAGATGAGAAAATGAAAACTCGCCGGCCAGCGTCGATACCGAGCGCAGTTCCGGCGCGGTACGCTGGCCGAGAACCGGCGGCAGCGTAATCCAGACTGAGACGCCACCAACCGGGCGTTTCGACCGCGCATCAATTGTCACGCCACTTAATGTATAGCCACCGCTTTTGAACTGAAACGAGGGTATCGCTCCAAGCGCGACGGTCGCACCATCATCCAGGTCATTGGCATCCACATCGCCCACTTTGGGCACAAATGTCGGAGATGGAGTAGGAATAGAGACAACAACAGGAGAGGATCGTGGCCATACAGCCAGTGCTCCCGCAACCGCCGCGATAACGACGACAATCAGTGCGAGAGCTATGACTGACCATACCAATTTCGAACGGCGCCGCCGCTTGCCAGGGGCAGACGAAACCTTATCCGGTTGTAAGCTAGTCGGTACCTTGACCATCCACATTCTCAGTGACTTTGGTGATGACAACGGAAACAGTTGACCATGTAGGCTGGGTAAGTGTACCATCCAGTATATATGTATCCGTCTCGCCTCCTGGCACATCATCTGCCAGGCCAGTAGCAGTACCCACTACTTTGCCGCTGGCATCCTTGAGTGTGGCCTGCAGGTGAATATCATGCTGTTTGGTGTCCAGATTCTTTACCTGGCCCGTTACCTCAAAATTGGCCCCTGATGTGATTTTCGCCGTTGGCGTGCCGATTAACCTGGCCAGTGAAATATGATTCGGGTCGGTGGGAGTAGCAGTACTCGAATGTGTAGTACTACCACTGCCGGTGCTGGTCGATCCGCTATTGTTCCCGCAGGCGACGAGCAGAAACATACTGATAACGATGAGCAATCCAAGAAAACTGAAACGAAGATTGATATTATTGCGCTTAGACTTCAAGATGACTTCCTCCTGATCCTGCTGTATTTCAAACTGCGCAACCAGCAGTGCTACAAATCTAAACCTGGCTCCGGGCAAGTTTTCCGCTAAGTTCTCTTAATTTAGGGCAAATAGGCCATGCTCGCTGACAGAACCGGCAAAAAGCATACCGTTGACCAGCACTGGCGCTGAACGCAACTCCCCCAGGTAGATATGCCATTCCAATGATCCATTATTGACGTCGAGCGCGGTGAGCATGCCGTTCTGATTAGTAACAAACACATCCATTGTTGTGCCACTTACCGAGCGTACAACCGGAGTCGCAACTACCGATCCATGATCCTGGTATATCCAGCGTGTTTTACCATTATGGGTATCCAATGCTATGATCTGGCCCGTGTAGTCGCCAATAAAAAGGGTATCGTTCGCGAGCGCCGGGCCAGAGGCAAAACCTGTTCCGGTATTGCCTGCCCCTGGCAGACTGAAGCGCCATTTGATCGTACCTGTGCGAGCATCCATCGCATAGACATGACCTGCCCAGGTCGCGACAAAGACGAGTCCCAACGATGCATCGTAAACGGGCGAACCAACCATACGCGAATCCACTGTTTGCTCCCACACTTTGCGACCCGTACGCAGATTCAAGGCGTTGAATTCTGTTGAGGCGCCAAGAGCCGCGAAGGCCAGCCCGCCATCATCGATAGTAACCGCGGGAAACCCCTGGCTGGGCCAGAAGTTGCTCAGTACGTCTTCTGATTTGAATTCCCAGTATTCTTTACCGGTCGCTCGATCCAGGCACAACAGATCATTAGCACCCGCCATTACCAGAAGCAATGACCCGACAACCATAGGGGCTGCACGCACCGGTAAATGTGTATCGACCTGCCATAGTGTCGTGCCAGATCGCAAATCGAGCGCCATTAATCCATGACCCTGAGCCGCGACGTAGACGACGCCCTCCGCCACCGCAGGAGTACCGGCAACCAGCGCGTCACCGACCGGTACGCGCCACCTGAGATTTCCGGTGCTGCTGTCGATAGCATACAGTACACCATCTCCACCATTCACCAGCGCCAGCCCACCGGCCACGATAGGTGATGCCAGCACCGGACCGGGGGTCTGAAAAAACCAGCGTATCGCTCCTCGCACGGGCGAACCTGTCGTGGCAAAGGTATTGGCAGAATCGTGCCCTGCCAGCGACCAGGATTGATTTGTGGCAGCGATATCGCCAGCAGATGGCAATGGGGCATCGCGATATAGTTTTTGCAATTGCGGCAGCACCGGCTCACCGCCCGCAAACTGCGGCGTTGGCGTGGGCATGAACGTGGATGAGCTACTCCATGGAGATGAACAACCGGCAAGCAGTATCATGATCAGCAGGCTCCCAATTGCCAGTATCTGTGTCACAGGCATACTACTGCTTCGCCCCGATGTTGCTCCCATTACCTTGCTAGTCCAACGCATAAACAAATCCCTGTACTGTACCTGCATAGAGCCGGCCAGACCCTAACGCGAGATCATTACGCACATCGCCTAATGCAAGGCGCCATCCCACAGTCCCATGCTTTACGTTAAGCGCATAGAGCGCCTGGCCGCCACTTACATATAACGTGCCTCCCGCAACAACTGGCACATCAAGCACCGGCGCATCGATGAGACGAGACCAGAGCAGCCGCCCATCTCCGGCATCGATGGCAAGAATATCGCCATCGTATGTACCTATAAAGATAGTCCCATTGGCAGCCGCCGGCGATCCGGCAATGCCATCCCTCGGCATACCGCGCGGCAAAGCAGTGTTCACGTCATACATCCATTGAAGCAAGCCGGTAGCCTTATCCAGGGAGAGAACATGACCATCGTAGGTGCCTGCTATCACATCCTGCCCCGTCACAAGCGGCGTAGAGATCAGGCGTCCGCCAACCCTATAAGACCATACTGTGTGGCCATTGACAAGGTTCAGAGCATAGACGACCGGGTTCGTCCCCTGAACCACATAGACCAGGTTGCCCTGCACTGCCGGGGATGCCGTCGTTGGCCAGCCCGCTCCTGATTCATGAAAGCGCCAGCGCACCATGCCGGTTCGTGCATCCAATGCCAATGTCGTTGTGCTGGCATTAACGAGTACCATACCACTTGCATAGGTTGGAGCCGCCTTAATCACCTCATGCGTGTCTGTAGCCCAGAGTTGCTTGCCACTTGTTGCGTCCAGCGCCAGCATCCACGTGCTTTCGGCGGCCACAAAGACAACGCGGCCCACCACTACCGGGGTAGAATCATTGAAAAATTGACCTATGGCATGTTTCCAGCGCACTACACCGGTTGCGGCATCCAGCGCCAGCACATCCCCGCCCGTCGAGCCGATGTAAACAGTTCCATTCGCCAATACCGGTGCCGAGAAGATAGAACCACCCGTATTCTGCTGCCATACAACATGTCCATGCAATTCTGGTAAACTTTTCTGGTCCTGGGCTCCATACATACCCGTATGGGCAGCATCATGCCCTATGGTTGGCCATGCATTTCCATCCAGGTTGGCAGCTAACCAGGAAGTCGCAATTACAATGTTGGTCTGGGGATGGGCTGTGGAACCACAGGCCTGAACCAGAAATAATACTATGCAGTAGATACCTAGCAGCGTAATGCGGTGCTTTGTCTTCAAGTCGTTCCACATAACATGCCTGTCACTGAATCGAGCCACCAGCAACGGTTATAGCCTGGGTCCGCCTGCTAATCCAGGCTATAACCGTTGCAAAGCTGTTACCTCTATACGAGTCTCAGCATGCATCAGCCGTACATCACAAAATCCGACTTGAGCAGTGGATCAATTTCGCCTACAGACGTTTTGTAATTATTGCCGAACAACTGCAGTACGCCGGTCGTCACCACCTGCTCGCCTTGATGAAATTTGCTCAGGTCGATGTTCTTCTGAGCATAGGAGTCGAAGTAAGCGTTGCATTGCACACCGCTGCTGTCCGTCAGGCCTAGAGAGGGCGGATTATAAGAGGTGATTGTGGAAACGGGAATCGTGACCAGTTCGCCATCAATCGGAGAGTTATACTTCAACTGCGCGATCTGCTGAGTCGTTACCACTACCGGCGCGGGTATCTTGCCGGTACCTGTCTTGATCACGTCACTGGCGCTGCTCGGATCAATTTCAAGCTCACCGCTGTATGTGGTTAGCACGCCGGTCACGGTTTCAATATCACCGTCCTGCTGGCCTGCTCCCCCTCCAACGTAAACGCGAATGCCGCCCGTACTATCCTGGATAAACCAGTTCGGGCCGAAACTGCGGGTAACAATCGCGCCAACGACTGTCACAACCAGGCCATTGAACGAGCTGAAATTCTGTCGCAATTGGCCGATGGTCAGGACTAACTGTCCCGTCTGCGCCTGACTGCCATCGTAGCTGCGCACCTCATTGCCGCTGTATGTTACAACGACCGAGGAATGCTGAAAGGCGCTGGAAGTCACTACCGCCGAACCTTTAAAGCCTGCAGGCAGTCCTGAAGATGGGTCTCCCTGATTGAAGGTATAGGACGCACCGGGAGCGAGAGTTGCAGTCGGCGTATTCCCAACGGATTCGCCATTATAATTGAAGTACTGGATCTGTTCTGTTGTTGATTGGGTGCCTGTATTCGTCACGGTCACCGAACTGGTAACACCTCCTACGGCATTCTGTACCTGTGGTTCGTACACGGAGGTATACAAGGTATAATCCAGTGAGCGTATAACATTGAATGCACTCACATACTTGCCGTGGCTTACCTGCGAGATTACAGCGACTCTATGATCAGATGTGATTACCGCCGATCCAGTGAAGCCGGAAGGTAAACCTGCCCCTGCTGCTGTCTCCGTCGCGCTGCCACGCGCGACGACGGTCACATTCTGTGTTGCCACCGTCTTGCCGCTTGTATCGCGATAAGTAATCGTGACATGATCGGTCATGGTAGCCGAATTTTCCAGCGTGAGGCTGGTACTCTGCCCGCTAACAGCATTTTCGACTAAAGGATCGTTCAATGAGAGATCACCATTCGAGAGCGCATTGTATGTAAATGAACGCGCCTGGCCGCTTAGGGTGTAAATAGTAGCCGCAAGCGCCTGTGGTGGATTGCTGGTGATTATGGCATCAACAGTTGCCCCTTTCGGCAGGCCAACTTTGCCGGCATCGACGCGCATCTGCCCGAAAGGCTTGAGCTGTGAAGAGGTATGGGCAAGAGGTTGCCCTTTCGCATTATAGAATGTTACCGTTACCGTTGTGCCGCATTGCTGGCATGGTGAAAGATTCGAGATGGATAGATAACTGGTGACTCCATTGACAGCGTTCAACACGAGCGGAGCATAGAGGCTAGAGCCTGTTTCTAATGCTGAATAACCCTCCATGCTCTGCGTCGGGCCATTCGGCGATGTCTCGTTACTGACGACGGCAAGCGGTTGATCAGCCTGAAGCAGTGCGGTACCGGCAAAACCAGCGGGCAGGCCCAACTTCGCGGCATTAATGACCCAGGCACTGTTGGGCATCAAGGGCGCGTTGAGCTTCTTCGTCACAACCACGTTACCATGCTGGTCATAAACAGTAATCGTGCCCGACTGGATAGGAGAAGTACTCTCGTTCTGAGCCGAGATGGTCGTGGTATAACCGCCGACATTATTTTCAAGCAAGGAGATGAAACCCTGGCTCTGCAACAGGTTCGGACTCAGTTTCCCGGCCAGGAATAGATCACGCTCTTGAGCGCTGAGAAATTGGGCATCGAATCCACCAGCACCGCCATTTCCTGGTACAAAAGCCACGCTTTGACGCCCTTGAACAGGAGGCTGCAACACCTGCGGCTGGTGAATGAAAAACTGCGGGATCAGGTGTCCACGTGAATCATACGGTGCCGGCAGGCCCAAAGCTGCCATCGCGTTTACCGATGTGTCATCGATACGCATCTGTGCCTTATAGACCTTGTCCTGGTAGATATTTGGCCCTTCGATAAGCCAGGGTGTATGGCGAGTGGTACCCAATCCAGGCTCGCCCGGACCCGTAGGATAGAAGTTATCGAAGTTGGTAATGTCATTCTCTGCCTCGTCGCCCGTTACAATGATGGCGGTATTCTGGTAGAGCGTTGACGGGCCCTGCTTCGTTTTCTTGAGAAAGTCCAATAATTGACCGAAAGCCTGGTCATCCCAGATACTGGCCTGCGCGTAATCCCAGCCATTCTCGCTCGAGCAGCTGAAGACCTGTGGAGGAGCATCGGGGCTGGTATTCTCCGTATTGAAACCCTCTGCCTGCGTCAGGGGAGCGTACAGCAGGAAACCATTGGGATTGTTAAGACTGGAGGTAATAAAGTTCTCCATCTTTTTGATTTCACCGGACGGCGTGGAGCAGGGATTAGTACCGGCCAGGTTAATCTCGTCAATGTTGGCATCGGTGATATGACCGGATGGGTAATCGTTGCCTCCAATAACGGCAGTATTCATGCCGTAGCTCTTGGCGACATCAAAGATGGATTCCTGCCCAAATTCCTCGGCAGTCTTCGGCCCTCCGCTGTACCATAGATTCACATCCAGATTGGGATCGGGCTGCGTCCAATACTTTGCCGGACCATCAGGAGTGCGCCATACAGGGAAGCCGCCGGTGGCTAACTGGTAATGGTCAATAGGCGAGTAACCATATTGCGTCCATTCTTCGATAGCATTCACAGCCTGCTTCGCAAAACCGTGGATCGCGGGAGTCACCTTTGGGCTGGCTACCGAGTTGTAGTCGGTGAACCAGGAGTTGAAATAGGTCTCGTCCATGTCCACGATGATCAAATTCGTGGCATCGTTACTGCCTATTTTGCGATAACCCGGCGATTGCAAGGGCGTGAGAGCGACATTCACCGTTACCTTGCCAGAGCCAACAGGTATCTGGTATACCTCACTGTCGCGGTAAAGCGGTTCCGTTCCCATGACCGTCCAGCGACTGGCAGAGAGATTGTAGGTGCCAGGGTCCAATTTGTTGAAATCAAAGCTACCATCCGCATTGCTATGGGTATAGCAAGCAAAGCTATTGACTGTTCCAGGACTGATGCCGATATAGGCATTGGCTACCGGTTTGCCCGTATTCGCATCCGTAATCGTCCCTTGAACAACTCCTTTACCCGTACCCGCCCGCGTACAGCTGATAGGCGCGGTTGGCGCTACTGGAAGATCATCTTTATCCCCCAGCGTATCAATGAGCTGCCGGGTCCCCTGTCCCGCGTGAGCAGCACCTAGAGTATTGGCGAGCTGAAAGCCGACGAGGGCTACCAGGGTGAGAAAGATCAGCGACAAAAATACTTTACCTTTAGTCGAACCAATGAGAGCCTTAGTGCGCGTATGAGGACGAAACATCGATGGCCTCCTCACTTTCATCCAACGAAGGAATGAATGAAAAAGGGTACAGTCAACAAGAGCCGCCAGCACTACAAAGGAGATACATATTATTACTTACCCCCATAAAATAGTTTGGCTCACTTATGTTAAGAGAATATTAAGAAAATGTTAAGCGAATGTTAAATAACCCACAACGTCGTTAAATACTGCAAAATGGTTGTACAAAAATCTAGTACAAGCTGTACAATAATTAATGATCAGCTATGCCGGGCTATTTTATGAACACGGCACTATCTTTACGAAGAATTTGTGAACCACCTCCTATTCTTTAAGCATCTTTTCGCGTATACTATGCTTCAAAGATCAGGTATCTTGAGATCAAGACGCAATTTGGAGGAATTACCATTATGCGCTTCTGCTTTATCCTGGAAGAGTACTATGCGAAGAAGCCCATGCCACTGGTTATAGCCGATCAGTTACAACAATGGGGACATAGCATTGATATCTTACAACCATATGCCGCTGTGACCAACCTGACCGATCTCTCATTAACGACCTACGACGCCTACGTTCTCAAAACCGTCTCTGATGGCCCCGGATTAACGATTCTGGAAGCAGCCGAAGCTATAGGTATACCAACCATTAATAATTCGCGCGCAATTCGCCTTGTGCGCGATAAAGCCGTTGCCGTCGCGTTCGCCCAGGCGCAGGGGCTTCCTGTCCCTTTGACATATTTTGTTGGTCATCCCCGCGCCTTAATCCATGTGCCGCACGAAGTCTATCCCGTTGTCGTCAAACCGAGCAATGGCACCTCTCTGCAAGACATCCATCTTGTGCATACCCCAGAAGAAATGACGAAACTCGCATTAGATGAGCAGACGTACTACCTGGCTATGCACTATGTCGAAAACACCGGATACGATATCAAACTCTACGTCACCGGCCAGGAGGTTCACGCGATTGTGAAAAGTTCACCACTGCATGGAGAGGTGCAGGAGCAAGAAATACCGGTGAGTCGGGAGATGCTCAAAATTGCTCGCCGGGTAGGACAGGCATTTGGCCTCGATTTATATGGTGTGGATGTCCTGGAAACCCCGCAGGGGTTGATGATCGTCGATATCAACGATTTCCCCAGTTTTTATGGTGTTCCCCGAAAAGTGGCCAGCGTGGCCGAATATATCCTGCATGCCGCATATCGCGCGCGGCGAGAACGAGAGAAGCGCCTTGTCTCTCATTTGAAAACCCACTCCAGGACTCTCCATAGGCAAGATACCTCGCTTGTTCCCGCCGAACTGGTGGGCCATAATCTGAATGTAAAGCGGGCACATATGCATTAATACCATTCTTTGCTACACACCAGAATTCTCTTGTACCGTTGTGTATCAGTTGCCTCTCCCCAAAGCGTATTTTTTAGTAGAAGCATCGCAAGTAGAAGTATCGCAAGGCGATAAATTCAACAATTACTGTCATGATAAGTTGCCCAGGCACGAAGGCAGGGAACCGCAACGGAGAGCAGACCCTGACCCATGTTCCTGGCGCGCAATGTCATTTCGCCCCTACTAGAAAGCCCGGTGTGAGCAATGATGAATATGCATATTGTATTAGCGGCAACAACCTACTTCCCCCTCTGGGAACGAATCCAACACTATTTCAACCTGCTCTTTATAGGAATCATGATCCGCAGCGGCATCCAAATTTTAGCAGCCCATCCCCGGCTTTATTGGACAGATAGCAGCAATCCGAAGAAAGAGTGGATTAGATTTACTACGACGAAAGTGCCCGAGAATAAACTCTACACATCGATGGATGATGAAGTGCCTGTATCACCCTGGCTGGCGCAGCCAGGAGGAGATAACCTGGGTCTGGGTCGTCACTGGCATTTTTTCGTCGCCATCTTCTGGCTGTTGAACGGTATCATCTACTGGGCACTGTTGTTCGCGACAGGTGAGTGGTCGACGCTTATCCCAACATCCTGGACAATATTCCCGCATGCCTGGCATGCCTTCGTCACTTATATCACGCTTCATATCCCACCGAAAAGCGATTTCACGCCCTATGATCCTTTACAGCAGCTCGCTTACGCTTTTGTGGTCTTTGTACTGGCTCCATTTCAGTTGGTAACTGCCGCCGCCATGTCGCCCTCAATTGAGGCACATTATCCCTGGTACCTCAAGCTCCTGGGTGGCAAACAAAGCGCGCGCAGCCTGCATTTCGTGGGCTTGATTCTCTTCATCGGCTTCATTATTGTGCATACAGCACTCGTATTCTACGTCTATCCAACGGATAATATCCTCAATATCACGCTTGGCAGCGAGCATGGAACCTTCTGGTTAGCTGCCCTGATATTCTCGCTCGGTATCATCTTTGCGTTTGCCTTCTATGCATGGTCAACGCGGTTCACGCTGCGGCATAAGCGACTGATGCAACACGCGCTGGGCGCAGTAGTCGACCCTATCAGAATGTTTTTGTTGCACCGTGAGACATCAAAACAACACTACACGTCCAAAGACATCACGCCATACTTCTGGGTCAACGGCCGCCCACCAGAAACCGAGGAGTATCGTCGCCTTGCGCAAAATAACTTCCTGGATTGGAAGCTGGAAGTATGCGGACTGGTTGAGCAACCGCTGCAGCTTTCACTCGCCGACCTGCGGGCAATGCCTAAACAAACGCAAATCACCAAGCATAACTGTATCCAGGGCTGGAGCGGCGTGGCAGAATGGGGAGGCGTATGTGTTAGTGAGGTTTTGAAACGCTGCAAACCGCTGCCCAATGCACGCTACCTTGTTTTCGTCTCCTACCAAAAAGGGAAAGAATCGGTAAAACCCGAACTTACCGAAGCGCTGAGCCATACCTTTTATGAAGTGATCGATATGGAACTGGCGAACCATCCACAAACAATACTGGCATATGAAATGAATGGAGAGCCATTACCAATTGTTCATGGTGCGCCTGCCAGACTACGCATCGAGACCCTGCTCGGTTACAAGATGGTAAAGTATCTCCGCTCCATCGAACTGGTCGAAGATTATAGCCAGGTCGGGCAGGGACAGGGAGGTTTCCGCGAGGACTTTCAGTACTATGGTCGGGGAGCGGAAATCTAAATTTCCTATCCCTGCTGGCGTAATGAAACTCAATTAACCCTTTAACCGTGCTGTAAGTGAGCTTTTAGCGCGACGCTTTCGACGCTATGCATGAAAAGATGCTATTTCAGCGTAGAGCGTACAAATATAGAGAGAATATCCTCTCTCCATAACAGGAATGAGAGGGGAAAAGAAGCGAGGTGTACCATGAAAACAATGGACGTGCAACAACTCAACGGCAACGACTTGAAGAGTAAAGCCAAAGATGTTGCGCAATCGAGCGTCAACGTGGTTCAAGACAAGGTACAATCAGCTGTATCAACTGCTCAGGATACGGCACAGACAGGGCTGTCAAAGGCCCAGGAAGCTGTTCTTCTGGCGTTAGAAGCGGCCCAGGATTTGTTGCAAAAGAATTCGACAGTCGCTACTAAGCAAATGACCAAAGCTCAGAAGAAGGCACAGAAGAAAGTGCAGGACGTGCAGGATTCTGTGCAGGACAAAGTCTCAACGGGCGCATCAATAGCGCAGGGCGCCTTACAAGTTGGGCTGAACGCGGCCCAGGGAATGCTCGCAGAGAATGTGAAAAGCGCGCAGAAGAATCTGAAGAAGGCCCAGAAAAATCTACAGAAAGCCCAGAAAAACGTGAAGCCGCTCGCATCCTCGGTTCAGGAGAATGTCCAGTCTGGATTATCACAGGCTCAGAGCGCGCTGCAATCAGTATCAGACACGGCACAGGATACACTGCAAAAGAGCGCGAAAAAGGCTGGGCAGGGCCTGAAGCAGATGCAGGATAGTTTAGGCGATACGCGAGACTCCATACAGAGCCAGGTCGCTCAGTTCCAGCGCAGGAGAAGGCGGGCTCGCACCCTCTTCCGTCTTGGTCTTGTCGCCGGCATTATCCTGGCGCTGCTCTTTACGCCCTGGCCCGGCGCGGAAAGCCGCCAGCAGATTATGGACCTCTGGCACAGATTTTTCCCGTCCCAGTAGTAGCGGTTAACTATTTCGGCTGTAGCAGATCAATAGCAATGGGCTTCCTCAAGAAAACCGCCTGGCAGCATTGAGGGAGCCCACTTCATGTATATCACGAAGCGCTCATAGACCTCTTCATATGCCCGATATCATTTAAGATGTAGAGTACGCGGTGTGTGCCTGCAACACGTACCACGGTAATTGACGTATTGGCGGCGGGAAAGAAGAAATCCTTCTCCAGGCCTAATACCTCGGCGGCATAGGCATTCACCACACCCCCGTGAGCGCAAATCAGCACGCGCTCGCCGATATGCTGATTTGCAATACCATCTATAGTATCAACCACTCGCTTGCGAAATGCTTGCGACGGCTCGCTGCCAGGAATCGCATCCCAATTGCCGCTTTCTCCAGCTATACGCACGATGTCTATTTGCCGCTCCTGCAACGCGGCATAAAGCGCGGCCAGGTCATTTCCATCTTTGGGTATGGGTCGTACTTCGCCCAGCCGGATTTCTTTCAGGTCTTCAACAACGATTGGCGTCAGATGCAACTGTTCGGCAAGAGGCGCCGCGGTTTCCAGGCAGCGCCGCAGAGGACTGCTGTAGATGGCATCGAAACGCGTGTTGCCCAGGCGCTCGGCTAATGCCCGTGCCTGCTCACGTCCTATGCGACTCAGAGGTAGATCATCATATACTCCACTGGGAATAATCTCTTCCGGTCCTGGAATAGCATCGGCGTGACGCACGATAAACAATTCGGCGGCATTAGCCTTCTGAAACAAAAAAGGGTCTTCCATAGATATGTTTGTTTCCTACGATTCTTTATGAGTCAACTGGCGGATGACAGACCGGGCAAGCGAGCGTTTATGCACTTCGTCAGGGCCATCAACGATATGCAGCGTGCGACCGTGCGCCCACATCGACGCCAGCGGGAAATCATCGCTGACTCCTGCACCGCCAAAGAGCTGAATAGCCCGGTCGACGACATCCGTATTGACCTGCGGGGCTACGATCTTAATCATTGCAATCTCGTTCTGAGCCGCCTTTTTGCCCAGGGTATCAATCATCCAGGCCGCCTTGAGCGTTAAGAGGCGCGCTTGCTCGATCTCCAGGTACGATTGCGCAATCCATTCCTGAATCATGCCCTGTTCGGCAAGCGGTTTGCCAAAAGCGACGCGCGTAGTAGCACGCTGGCACATCAACTCTAATGCCCGCTGCGAAACACCTATAGCACGCATACAATGATGAATGCGTCCCGGCCCCAGGCGTGCCTGCGCAATGGCAAAGCCGCTACCCTCTTCACCCAGCAGATTTGTCACCGGTACGCGCACGTTCTCAAAAGCGACTTCGCAGTGGCTTTCATTATCCACGTAGCCCATAACGGGCAGGTTTCGCACAACCGTCACACCGGGCGTATTTTTGGGCACCAGTACCATGCTCTGCTGCCTGTGCCTGTCCGGGTTATTTGGGTCGGTCTTGCCCATGACGATGAATATCTTGCAGCGTTCGCGGGCCGCGCCCGATGTCCACCACTTGCGACCATTCAACACGTATTCATCGCCTTCGCGTTGAATGGTAAGCTGGATGTTCGTGGCATCCGAACTGGCCACATCCGGTTCGGTCATAGCAAAGGCTGAGCGAATCTCGCCATCTAACAAGGGCATCAACCACTGTTGCTTCTGTTCCGGTGTCCCGAACTGGGCCAATATCTCCATATTGCCGGTATCAGGCGCGGCACAATTAAAGACTTCAGAAGCCCATCCAACCCGGCCCATGATCTCAGCAAGGGGCGCATATTCCAGGTTGGTCAGCCCGGCGCCATACTCCTTGTCCGGCAAAAAGAGGTTCCATAACCCCTCGGCCCTTGCCTTTGCTTTCAACTCATCGACGATTTCGGCATGATGATGAGGGTTACCGGAAGCAGCAATCTGGTCGCGGTACACCTGCTCATTCGGGTAAATATAGCGGTTCATGAAATCATTCAGACGTTGTCGTAGCGCATTGACCTTGTCAGAGTAAGCAAAATCCA
Organism: Ktedonobacteraceae bacterium; assembly: GCA_035653615.1. Lineage (NCBI taxonomy): Bacteria > Bacillati > Chloroflexota > Ktedonobacteria > Ktedonobacterales > Ktedonobacteraceae > Ktedonobacteraceae bacterium. The sequence continues at coordinate 272,176 of DASRBN010000042.1, forward strand.
TTGTGATCCTCCAGGTGTAATCAGACATCTTCCGCTTTGACTATATCATATTTACCCGGCTTACCGGTGAAACAAGGCTCATCGTTTTCAGGCGCATTGAGTGATAACGAAAGCGAGGGAATATCTCGTACCCATTGCATGTTATCATAAGTGCATTAGCATTCTTGCCCGCGAAGTGCCACACAGCTTCCTGCTCGCTCATCATTGATTTGCTTTCCCAACTCTTCTCAGTTGGGAATATCTCGCTATTTTCCCCTGTTATAAAGAGTGAATTAGCAATCTCACGTGATGAGTGCTAGACAAAGAGAAAACCATGTGTTATAATCTGGCAATCACAAGGTGAGTCTGCTAAACCCAGACGCGATTATGAAAGTTGCTTGCAAACGAGGTAGCAGGTTAATGATAGGGTGCTTCCCTCAGGTATATCAGACCTTTCAGGTAAGTTTCCCCTTAGCCGATGTGAACGAGTAGGTAAGATTTTCATGATCGTGCTTCTAGAACAAGGAGCATAGAATTACATGAAGTGTGAACGTTGTCAACAAACCCCCGCTCGTGTGCGTGTCGACGAAATCGTCAATGGCCGCCGGGTACAGCATTACCTGTGCCAGCAGTGCGTTGAGGAGTTGATGAGCGCGATGGGGCAGACGGGCGGCCTTGACTCAGGTATGCCTGAGGACGCTCCCTCGCCTTTCGGTTTCGCTTCCAACAACGGCAATCCTGTTTCCGCTGCCGGCGCCAGGAACACGGCAACCGCCCAGCGACAGGCTAACAATAGCAAAACGCCAACTCTAGATCAATATGGACGAGACCTTACGAAAGAGGCGGCGGAGGGCAAGCTTGATCCGGCTGCCGGTCGTCAGCGCGAGCTGAAACGCGTAATCACGGTGCTGGGTCGTCGCCAAAAGAATAATCCTGTACTCATCGGCGAGCCGGGTGTAGGTAAGACAGCCATTGTCGAGGGGCTGGCACGCCGCATTCATGCCGGTGATGTTCCCGCTACGTTGCGCGGTAAGCGTATTGTAACATTGAACATTGGTGGTATGGTTGCAGGTGCCATGTTCCGCGGGCAGTTCGAGCAGCGCATCAAATCAATTCTCGAGGAACTGCGCCAGGCCGATGATGTGATCGTCTTCATAGACGAATTGCACACGGTCGTTGGAGCCGGGGCCGCCGAGGGAGCAGTTGGAGCTGCCGATATGCTGAAACCAGCGCTGGCACGTGGTGAACTGCGCTGTATCGGCGCGACTACGCTCGATGAGTACCGCAAACATATAGAGAAAGATGCCGCCCTGGAGCGCCGTTTCCAGCCAGTGCTGGTTGATGAGCCTTCGGTCGAAGAGGCTATCGAGATGCTGCGCATCGTGCGCCCCAATTACGAACTGCACCACGGCATAGGTATCACCGACGAAGCGATTGAAGCGGCTGTCAAGCTCTCTGATCGCTACATCAATGATCGCTTCCTGCCTGATAAGGCTATCGACGTGATGGACGAAGCTGCTTCAGCCTTACGCCTTGAGGCGACAGAGAAGGGCATTATTAGCCCGATCCTGATCTCCGATCTTGAGAAAGAGCTGGCAGACATCCAGGCTAAGAAGGAAGCCGCTGCAAACGCTGAAGATTACGAGCGCGCGGCTACACTGCGGCAGAAGGAACTGCAGACACAGGCCAAACTGGACAAAGCACGTGCTGAGTCTGGCAATGCTGTGACCCTGCTGGTCACTCCTGAACTGATCGCTCAAGTTGTTGAGAACTGGACAGGCGTACCCGTCAGCCAGATGGTCGAGGGAGAGCGCCAGAACCTGTTGAACCTGGAAGATGACCTGCGCAAGCGTGTGATCGGTCAGGACGAGGCTATCAGTGCTGTTTCCCGCGCTATTCGTCGCTCGCGTGCTGGATTGAAAGATCCAAAACGCCCAATTGGATCGTTCCTGTTCCTTGGTCCTACCGGTGTAGGTAAAACGGAACTGGCGAAAGCCATTGCCGCTGAACTATTCGGCGGTGAGGATAACCTGATCCGCCTGGATATGTCGGAGTACATGGAGCCGCATACGGTCTCGCGTTTGTTCGGTAGCCCTCCTGGCTATGTTGGTCACGACGAGGGTGGTCAATTGACCGAGCAAGTACGCCGCCGCCCGTACAGCGTAATCCTGCTGGACGAGGTCGAGAAGGCCCATCCAGAGGTCTTCAACGCGCTGTTGCAGATTATGGATGATGGTCGTTTGACCGATGGTCAGGGTCGCACGGTAGACTTCAAGAATACCGTGGTGATTATGACCAGTAACGCCGGCAGCGCCGACATGAAGCGCGCCGTTCGCATCGGTTTCTTGCCAACAAAGCCTGAAAACGAGCGCGACGAGCAGCACGAGGTGATCCGGTCGAAGGCGATGGAGGGCCTGAAGCGCATGTTCCGGCCCGAGTTCATCAACCGTATTGACCAGATCGTAGTCTTCCACGCGCTGGGCCGTGAGGAACTGTACCAGATCGTTGATCTGTTGCTGAACCAGGTACGTGCCCGCCTGAGCGAGCAGCATATCGAGTTGGTTGTCAGCGACGAGGTACGAGACCTGCTGTTACGCGAAGGCTTCGACGAAGAGTATGGTGCGCGTCCTCTGCGCCGCACCATCCAGACTTACGTCGATGATGCACTGGCAGATGCATTGCTCGCGGGCGAAATCGCTCCCGGAACGACCGCCCACTTGATGCTACGCGATGGCAAAGTCGTCGTCGAAGGCGAGAAAGTGGCACAGGCCGCGTAATAGAAAAACTGTAATCAAAAAAGCCGCTAGAGAAGACGGTATCTTTAGCGGCTTTTTTTGACGCCAATTGATGAAGCATAAGGCAACCAGTATGCGAAAAATACTATATGGTATAATGTACGCCAATATCAGAAAAGAAGCATTCTGACAAATAGAACAAGAGGTGCCATATGATGGAGTTCAAGACAAAATTGACGGAAGGTGGTCGAATAGTAATTCCAGCAGAATATCGTCAGGCTCTGGGCTTGCATGTGGGAGATGAGCTGATTCTACGCCTGGAAGACGGAGAAGTGCGCATCTTTACCGCGCGTCAGGCAATCAAGCGGGCACAGGAACTGGTACGCCGCTATATCCCTCAATCACGCTCCCTGGCAGATGAACTCATTACCGAACGCCGGCAGGAAGTTGAGCAATGAGTAAATCTGTACTGGATGCTTCAGCACTACTGGCCCTTTTAAAAGACGAACCTGGAAGTGAGGAGGTAATCGATGCCATAACCGGGGGAGCCGCAATCAGCACAATTAACTTTTCCGAAGTGGTGGCAAAACTGAGCGAGGGAGGTATGCCGGAAGACGCGATCCATGAATCACTTGATTCATTAGGTCTGGAAATCGTTCATTTTGACAAAGAACTTGCGTAACTACTCAGGTAGTCTGAAATGAAGGAAGGACAGGATGACCGCGCAACGTGGCCTCCAAAGCAGAAAGCAGATCCACGCCCTGCTTGCGCAACGTCGACAAATAACCGCGGATGCGACAAAAGGCCGTCGCTCCCGC